>JAJRTP010000298.1 GCA_024278255.1 Chloroflexota bacterium
GGGATGTAATTCAATTTCGCTTAACATAATGGTGTTTTTAATGGCTCACTTTGTAGGACGATTTTGCAAATCGTCTAAAGGGCGATTTACAAAATCGCCCACAAGTTGTAAGGATAATTTATACCACTCCTGAATTTGGTATTCGCTTATGCGAATACGTGTGGAGTGTATAGCTGATGAAGTGGAGCAAGTAGGGAGGTTTGTCACAATTTCTTGATGACAAATTTCCAATTAGCCCCATCCCCGCACCCCTCCGAGATTCCCCAAACCTCGGAGGGGTCAAAATAACACTTAACCGCAGCCGCCGCTGGTGGGGGCGCGTTTCAGTTCCAGTTTAACTTTGGGCACAAAGATAAATTCGTGGGCGTGTGGATCGGGTTCGGCTGCATCATAACGATCCCCAATGGCGGAATCAAAAATGTAGCACAATTCGTCCTTGCCGGCCCCGGCATTAAAGTTGCTGGTCAGGTCATCGTCGCCAAACAAAGCAATCCAATTATTGATGCCGCCTTCCAATATATAAGCGTTAGGCACACTTTCTGCCTGTAAAATCTTCCAGGCTTCTGTGGCCGCTTCTTCGTCATTGCTCATAGCCACGAAGACGGTATTGGCCGGTTCAAAATGAAATTCTTCAATGTGGTCGGGCACTTCCTCCAAGGGAATATGACGAGCGTCGAGGATGTGGAATAGATTGTAGTCCACCTCGTCCCGCACATCGAGCATGACTACCTTGATTTTGGTATCGTGTATGATATCCAGCAGTTCGCCGGGATGGATTTGCACGGCTCGTTCTTGGAGGACAACATTTTTCTCGCTGGCAATGGCAGCCCAGCGTTCCGCAATGGTGGGTTGGCCGATGAGTAATACGGCCGCTGCACCCAGGAAAAGGGCTGCGGCTGCTCCGTAACGCCATTTAGGGGCTGGTTTGGAATCTGCTTCGCCATATTTTGCTTCCAGTTTTTCCCCGGCCCAGAACATAAGCAGGGCCATCACAACCACACCTAAAACGACGATACCGGTAGGTAAACCAAACAATTCCGGCAGTGTGTACCGGCCCATGTAGGAAGAATTCCAGAAACCGGCAAAATATTGTACTGTTTCCCCAAAGAAGAAGATGCCGGTCAGGACGCCCAGAACGAAGAAGATACCGTCCTTCTTGAGCGTGGCTGCCGCTACCAGGGAGGTGCCGGGGCAAAAGCCGCCAACGACAAAGCCTACCCCCATAATCAGACCACCGACAATACCGGGCCAGAGATACGTCGGATTCACCCAGATGAGGTTGTAATCCAGCAACCCCAGGGCAGTCGCGCCAAAAATCAGCACCATGGCTACAATGATGGCGGTAAACATAACTTTCAGCACGGTCATGTCTTTGAAGTAAAATTGGGCGGCCAGCTTGCGCGAATTACCGAAGCCGGATAGTTCCAGCACCGCGCCAAAGGCCAGGCCGATGAACAGGTAGACCACGTAAGAACCCCAGTGGCCGAACATTTCTGCGAGTGGTAAGGGGAATGGTGTCATGATAACCTCTCTATTGCGTATTACGTATTACGTATTACGTAATACGTTCTCAATTCCATAATCTCCTGACGGAGTAGGCCAACGCATACGCGCCGCCAAAAATAGCCAGCATGAAAGCCCAACTGCCCACAGACAGGACGGCTCCGCCGGACAATGCCTGACCGGAAGTACAGCCACGGGCAAAACGCGCTCCGTATCCCATTAAGGTACCGCCCAGGAAGGCCATAATCCAGCGGGTGCGCACGGAAATATGTGGCCCTTTAACCGTCTCGAATTTGATGCGGTGGTTGAACAGGCCGGATATGAAGCCGCCGATGATGGTGCCTACGGTGAGAAAGACGATCCAGCTATCCAGCGGGTTCTTGCTGCCACCGGCCAGTTTGAGCAAGTAGGGTACCCGGTTGATGTGTTCCGGGGCGATGAGGTCTTCCAGGTAGACGATCATTCGGTTCAGGCCGCCGGAGGCGCCCAGCCCGCTGCCGGTGAGGAAGAAGGCCAGGAACAGGACGATGCCTAATAGGATGCCGCCGGTGTAGGGATTGATGTAGCTCCGGGCAGCTTTTTTGGATTTGGTTACGGCCGTTTCCTTTGCCGTGTCTGTTGGTGTGTATGCAGTCATTGTAATTTTCTCCTCAATATGCCTAAGCAGATCAATCTGCCTGAGCAGATGTGGCTGATGTTGTCGTTGCATGGCCGACTTCTACTTCGTCCCAACCCATAACCATTCCCTTGATGTCGGACAGCGGTGTAGGGCCAGTAGTTGTCAGATAAACGTGCATGATAATAAAAGCGGCAAACAGCCAGGTAATCAACGTATGCAGGGGAGCCAGATAAGTCAGGCCGCCGATTTGAGCTGATAGTTCCGGCCATCTTTGTGCCCCCCAGATCAACGTTCCCGTGAGAATTTGCAGGGGCAGCAGGACATTTAACAAACCGAAATAAGTGGCTTGTTGCAGCGGGTTCAGCTTCTGTTCCGGCGATTTTTCAAAGGGGTGTTCTGCACCTTTGAAGATGCCGTTGAGATAGAACCGCGTTTGCTCAATGGCTTGATTGAAGAAGCCGTGCGGCTGGGGCAGGAACTGCTTAATCTCGCCGCTGGCCAGATTATAGAAGAGAGCCAGCGCAGCATTAGCTACCAGAATGGCGGCCAGGATATTGTGTACCTGAACTATGTAGGCAAAACTAAATGCGCCAAAGATGTCCGGTTTGTGAATGATCAACCCGGTGAAGATAAGGCTGAAGATGAGGGCTGTTTGCAGCCAGTGCCACAGGCGCTCATAGAAAGTGTACATATACACTTCCCGCACTTCCGGTTGGCGCCGGTTGGGGTTGCGGCGAATCGCCAGGAAGCGCAGCGTGCCATGCGCCAAAACACCCAATATTGTCGCTACCAGAATGAACGCGCCTAATTTATCCACCAGATTGATGCTGCTGTGCCCCAGGACGTACAGGCTGTCTTCTTCTGCTTTGGGCTGGTAATACAACGCGCCGTCTTCCGTGGTGACCAGTTCGCCGCTCAATACGGACGTACCGTTGGTGACGAAAGTGGGCGTGACGCCGCCGGGCATCTTGGTAGAGAGCAGCATAGGCTGGGTGATGCGCGACTCTTCGCTGTGGCATGTCTGGCAATCTTTGCTAGCCCATTCGCCATGCGTGACGTTGTGGTTGATGTTGTACGGTTGCATCTCACCAGCGATGCGCGGGTTGGTTAAGCCTTGCGCTTCCAGGCGGGAGGCGATGAGCGTTTCCTTTTCTTCATTGTCAATAATCAGTTCCGTCTCATCCAGCGTACCGTCGCTGCTGCTGTCGAATACATCTAAGATGGCGGCGGGGTATTGGCCGTCTTCATCCAGCCAGACCGCTTGCAAGGCCCGTTCCGGAACCGGCCGTTCTGACCCTTCTTCGCCATAAACCCAGTACCAGGAGGTGACCAGGTTGTGCGGGCTGAGGGGGGCTGTCCCGTCGGCGTTGGGCCGGGGCAGGAGGACGGGCTGGTAGCCGGTGATAAGGGCTGTGGCAAATGTTTCGCCGCCGCCTTCCACACCGCGACAGGCCACGACCGGTTCGCCGCTGGCTTGCAGCACCGTCCAGTCGTAAGATTGGCGGGCCGGGGCGTACATCTGGGGCACGTGGCAGGATTCGCAGGCCAGGGCGGTCATGTGCCGCTCTGTGTAGGGCAGCCATTCGTGGGTGGTGGTGGCCTCGTGGCAGGATTCGCAGGTGCGGATGGTGTTGTCCAGGCCAGGAGCCAATGCGCCCTGGGCACTTTGCCCTTTGGCAAACTCGTGCAGCGGCCGGTACAGATATTCACCCAACTCAATGCGGCGCGGGTCAAATTGCAAATGCTCTGGCCGGGATTCGGTGAGTTCCTGATAGTAGACGGGGTTGTTAAGGGAGTAGTGGCAGTCGGTACACTGCACCACGCGCTCGGTATGGATGTCCCAGGAACGGCGCAGCTCTTCTTTGTTGGCCAGGTTGATGCCGGACTCGGAGATTTTTTGGGGCGACATGATCTGACCGGTGGTGATGGTACTCCATTGTTCCGGGGTGCATTCGTTCAGCACCATCGGCGTTTGGGCGTCTACGTGAACGAGACCGTGGCACAGGCCGCAGTTGTCGTTGTTGGGATCCTGGATGGAAATGGCTCCTTTGGTCAGGTTACCCTCCTCGTCAAAAGCGGCTTCGTTCCACTGCCAGTCGCCGCCAGTTGTTTGGGTGACGATGCCGGTGGCAGCCAGGGTGGCGGTGTTGGCCCACTGGAAATTACCGTCGTGGATGGCTGCTTTGCGGGCTTCGTTGTCGGGGCCGGGTAAATGGCAGAGGAAGCAGTTCATTTCGATGGTGCCGGATTCAGTCCAGTCCCAGGGGATGCGCTCGCCGGTTTCCGGGTCTATGATGCTGGTTTCTACGCTGTCGGCGGAGGGGGCCAGATCGGTGAGGGGTTGGCCGTCACGGCCGTATTCCGCCGGGCCACCGCCTACATGCCGCACGCCAAACATTTTCAGCCATTCGGGCGTGGTCAGGTCGGTCACTTCGTCCCCTTCGGGCGAGAGGTAACGGTAGGTGATGGGGTTCCATTTGCCAAAGAGGCCCAGGCTGGTGTCCCAGGCACGGCCGTTGCCCGTTTGGCCCGGTTCTGTCATATTGCTCACCCCCACGTCGGCGTGGAAGCTGTGGCCGGCGATAAATTCCGCATCGTGGCAGCCGCTGCACGTTTGCATCGTGGAAACCGGTTTGCCTGTTTCCTGTACCTGGTTGCCATCTTCATCCAGCAGGGGGAAGGTGGGATGCAGGGAGTTGGTCAGCGGGGCGGCCGTGGGTTCCGGTTCCGGCTCTTCGCCTTCCTGAGCTACGGCCGTCTGCCCCACGAAGAGGAACAATCCGGCCAGCAGGAACAAGACGCCCAACAAAACAATGATCAGTTTAGGTTGCGTGTGAACTGTTTTTTTCAACATGGCTAATTCTCTTCCGTCTCTGTGGTTAAACCGATAGTTTGGCCCCGGTTGCCCCAGCGCATGGGGTCGCCGTAATAGCCGAGCGCTTCCCAATCCATACGGCCGTTGTCGCTGTGACAATCACTGCATTGCAGCGCCGCTTCTTTGGGCTGCACCAGATGGGACAGCGGCCAATACATTTCTGTTTCCGTAAAGTCATATGCGCCGCTGTACGGGATACCGGAGACTTCCGCGCCCAGTTTGGCAGCCAAATCCCAGTCAAACTCCGTCCAGAAGCCTCCTTCGCCAACCGTCTTGGGCTGGAGCAGAATGTTGTAATTGGGGTCGTAAATCTGCTTGGCGCGATGCACCTTGAAGGGCCAGATTTTCGCGTCGGAATCCGTAATGTCGCCTTGCGGTGGGTTGAGAACAGTTACTTCATTCGGGTTAATCTCGTCGCCTAAAATATAGCGGTCGGCGTCCCCGTTCCACCAGTAATATTCCGGCATGAAGTTGCGTTCATAGACGAAGCTGCCCTTGATTTTCAGGTATTCATGCGGGTCTTCCGGCAAATCCTGACCGGCCGTAGACCAGTCCCAGTTCATCTTGGTGGCATCGCGCACGGCCCCTTCCGGGATATGGCAAGTCTGGCAAGCCACTGTGTCTGTGTGGGCATTGATGCGCTCGTCGGCGTGGAGGGTTTCGCTGTGGCAGTCGGTGCAGGCAATGTCATTTTCGCCGTCTACGCTGACGGAAATGGAATGACCACCAATCTGGTGGTCTTCTGTTTTGTGGCAGTCCACGCCCTGGAAGTCATAGCGGCCCATATGCACATCTACATCTTCCGACGGGTAGAAGAGGCTGCTGTCCAGATCGCCGTGTTTGACGGCATTGCCGCCGCCGCCGTTGAAGTGGCAACTGCCGCAGTTTTGGCGCGTGGGTGTGCCTACGCTTTGGGCGACCATCGCCAGGTCAACTGCTTCTGAGGGCAGGCCGGAGTTAGCTTTTACATAAGTGCCGGACTGATCGTGACAGACCAGACAGTCTACGTTTTCTTCCTGAGAGAAGTCAAAATCGGCACTGTCCCAGCCGTAGCCGGCATGACAGCGGGTGCAGCCTGTCCAGTTGCCCTGAATGCCGATGCAGAAGTTATTGATCTGGTTTGCCTTACCGATGGTGACTGGTTCGTCCCGGTCGGGCAGCATGACTGGCTCACTTTCCCAGGTCCAGTGGACGGTTTGGGTAACTTCATGAGCGGCGTCTTCATGGCATTCCAGGCAAGCCTGGGTGACTTCCGGCCCGGTTTCGTAAGGGCCGGGCAGTAAGTCGGCGTGATCTGTGGGGGGCAGTCTGTCGGGTACGGCCGTCCACGGATCATCTCTTTTTTCCATCTCTTTGGAAGCAAAAAGGACAATTGGCGCCAGAATGATCAGGGCGGTCAGGACGATACCTACAACCCAGATGTATTTGAAATTTCTCATAACGTTTCACCTATGTTAGTATGTTTGATTGACGCGCCAGGGAATCTCGTAAGATGTGGCGCATCATGTCCAGAATTTCAATAATGCGGTAATCTGCCAATTCGTAAACGACGGTTGCGCCTTCACGTCTGGAAGTTACCAGAGCGCGTTGACGCAAAACCCGGAGGTGCCGGGAAATGGTCGGTTGAGGGGTGTGCAGAGCATCTGCCAGGGCGGTGACGTGCAAAGGCTGCTCATTCAGGGCGTAGAGAATCTGAATGCGTTTGGGGTCGCCTAATGCCTGACAAATTTGTGTATGTAATAAGTTTAGTTCAGCCAGATTTGGTATTTCCATATGGTTTTCCGCCTATTCACTTATTCGCGTATCCGAATACATTGTTCACGCTATGAGTATAAATTATCGGTACTGAACGGGGGATAGCAGAATGTCATGGTTGGTTTGTGACATTTATCACATATGGATTTTGGGGGAGGTACGGGCTTCCTAAAGTGCCTGGCACGGGGTATACGATCTTTGGTAATTGAGCAGCTAAAACCCCGTGCCAGGCACTACCCGGTATTTGAGAAACGGCCGTAAACGAGGTAATATACGCTGAGTGCGTAATGGGAAGGAACGTAATATGAGCGAGCAATCAATGGAAAATGGTGATGGAGCCAGCCCGGTTTCTGAGGAACATATCGCCTTTACGACTCAATTTAGTGATAATCTTGAAGTGCAGGCCAACACGACGCTGGAGGGAACGGCCGTACCCGCAGAACACGATCCCTTTGATGCTTTTGTCCGCCTGGTAATTGGCACCGGCCTGGTCGGGGTAGAAGAATTGGGCCGCTACCTGCAAGAGTGGGAAAAAACAGCCCGTGAGGAAGAAGGACAAATAACCCCAGACCAGGAAGACACTCAGGCGGCCGTTATCCGTTATGCTGTATTGGGGGCACTTTTTGAAGCCAAAGATTTTGTAGAGGAGAGCGCCTCTCAATTAAGTCAGACGGCGGAAAATTTGGGGCACGCCATTGCCCACACGGCTCAACCAGTCACAAATAGCCGTTTCTTCCAGCCCATCCAAAAACAATTTAATACTTTGGTAAAGCGCGGCGAGGAAAAATTGACGCCTCTGGTAGCGCGGGGCCGGCGTGAAGACCCGGCGACACGGGCGTTAGCTCGTGAAGCCATTACACAGGCTGTGGATGAAGTCATTGAATATCTGGCCGAGAATGAAGAAGTAACGGAATTGATTCAGCAGCAAAGCATGGGGATGGCTACCGAAGTAGTGGAAGATGTGCGCACTCGCACGGTGACAGCCGATACTGTTTTGGAACACTTTACGCGACGGCTGGCTCGGCGGCGGCCGCGGGAAAAATTGCCGCCACCCTCCCCGGAAATATTGGCTTATTCGGAACGCCTGGCCCGGCAAATGAAGCAATTCAGTGAAGATAACCAATAAATGAAAAAGAAACCGAAAACGCTGCAAGGGCATTATGCCGGTTTTATCACGCGCTTTTTTGCCTTTGTGATAGATATTATTATCGTTATGACCATTACTACGGTTACGGCCGTTGTCTTGACTTTGATCATCAATTTCTTTGATTTAGCTCCTGTAGAAAATTCAGCATCCTTTGATTCCAGGAACATTATGTTGTGGTTGATCTTTACTTTTAATTTTGTCTTGTTTTTTGGCTATTTTATCTTTTTTTGGATGACGTCAGGCCAGACGCCGGGTAAAGGGTTTATGGGGGTGCGGGTGATTGGTGTGAATGGACGGCCGTTAACCTTTTTTCAGGCGGTGGTGCGGCTTATTGGCTACTGGATTTCTGCCCTGGCCTTCTTCCTGGGCTTTTTATGGATAACTATTGATGACCAGCGGCAGGGCTGGCACGATACGATGGCCCGTACTTACGTCATCTACTCCTGGAAAGCGACGCTCCATCCCGAATTTCTGAGCCGCTGGCGTCAACGCAGCTCTTAACCCCGTAATTTTTGCAATCGTTCGGCCGCTTCAACCAGCATCTCATCCGTTTTGCAAAAGGCGAAGCGGGCCAGAGACGCGCCGTCGGCCGGGTCGTGATAGAAGGCGCTGGGGGGAATAGCAGCTACGCCGACTTCTGTGGTTAGGTAGCGGCAAAAAGCTACATCATTCTCGAAGCCGAAGGGGCTGATGTCTACCAGAACGAAGTAGGTGCCGGCCGGTTGGATGGGGGTCAGACCGGCCGCCTGCAAGCCCGCCATGAGTAAGTCCCGTTTGCCCTGGTAAAGCTGGCTGAGGCCGGTGTAATAGCTGTCGTTGGTGGACACGGCCGTAGCCGCTCCTTCCTGTAACGGCGCCGCCCCGCAAAATGTGGCAAACTGGAACGCCCGGAAAATCGCCTGCGTCAGTTCCGGCCGGGCCATCGTCCAGCCCACCTTCCAGCCGGTGACGCTGAATGTTTTGCCCAGGCTGGAGACGGTGATGGTGCGTCCGGCCATGCCGGGGAAGGAAGCGAGGGTGTGATGGGTACGGCCGTCGAACACAATATGCTCATACACCTCATCCGTCAGGGCCAGCACATCATACTTTTGGCACAAGTCGGCAATCAACTGCAACTCGGCGCGGCTGAACACTTTGCCCGTGGGATTGTGCGGCGTATTGACAATAATCAGCCGCGTTCGGTCATTAAACAGCGCCGCCAACTCATCCGGATCAATCGCCCAATCCGGCTGGCGCAGCGTGTAAAAGCGGGGAATCCCCCCGGCAATCTGGATGGAAGGCACGTAAGAGTCATAGTACGGTTCAAAGACAATTACTTCGTCGCCGGGATTGACCACGCCCAGCACGGTGGCAAAGATAGCCTGGGTAGCGCCGACGGTCACATTAATTTCCGTGAGGGGATTAAACGTCAGATCGTACTGTCGCTGCATCTTTGCCGCCAGAGCGCGGCGCAGACTGAGCTGCCCGCTGCCCGGCGCGTACTGGTTCACGTCGGCCAGAATTGCGTCCACGCCGGCCTGCTTCACAAAATCAGGCGCAGCAAAATCGGGTGATCCCTGGCCCAGGTTGATGGCCCCATGTTCGCGGGCCAATGCCGTCATTTCCGTAAAAATAGTGGTGCCAAAACCGCTGACTCGTTCTGCCATAAATTCCATGTCACACCTTCCTGGTATTATTGCTTAAGTTTTTAGATTGTGGCAGAGGCGGGGGAGATGTGCAAGTCTGGGCCGTCAGGTGCGACGCACTTTTGCAGTGCGTCGCACCTATGGGCGCTCAGGGAGCCAATGTCAGACAGTCATTCTCGTCCAGGTATTGCTCGCATTCATCTGGTGAGAGGTAACGGAGGCGGGGCAGCAGACGTAAGGCGCGGTCAAATAATGTCTGGATGGTCTCCAGGGTGTTGAGACGGATGGTTCTGTCTGTGCTGGCGGTGGCCAGGATACGGCCGTCCGGACTGAATAGGACACTGTTAACCGGGCCGGTATGCCCGGTACTATCGCGCACAATATCCCCGGAAGCAATATCCCACAGCTTAACGGTATTGTCCAGACTGGCCGAGGCTAACCGGGCGCCGTCCTGGCTGAAGGCCACGCTTTGCACGGCCCCGGTGTGCCCTGTTAACGTTTTGCTGACCTGACCGGTTTCTAAATCCCAGATTTTGATGGTGTTGTCATTACCGGCTGTCGCCAAAATAGCGCCGTCCGGGCTGAAGGCGACGTCATTCACCGCGCCTTCGTGTCCTGGCAACGTCCACTTCATCTCCCCGGTTTCTGCGTCCCGGACAACGGCCGTGCCATCGGCCATTGCCGTGACAAACAGGGACTCATCAGCGCTGAAGCGGATAGCGTTGATGGGCGTCTCTGTTTCAATGGTACGCACGAGATCGTGAGTCAACACATCCCAAAAGCGTATGACGCCATCGGCGTTGACTGTGACCAGTTGCGTACTGTCAGCGATGAAGGCCAGATCGTTGACTTTATCGGGATGGGCCAGTAAGGGCAAGACAATCTCTTCCGTATTCATATCCCAAAGACGGGCAATGTGATCATCGCTGGCAGTAGCCAGCAGGCTGCCACCTGGTTGGAAGGCCAGGGCATTGATCTTTTGGCTGTGATCCCGGAACCAGTAGAGGCGCTGGTTGTCGCCTGTCTGCCAGACCCAGGCAGCCTTGTCATCTCCGGCGGCGGCAATGAGGGAGCCATCATCGTTAAAGGCCAGAGCCAGAATAGCGGCACGGGGGCCAGTGATGATTTGCGGCGTCAGGCCGGGCTGCGTGTCCCAGATTTTGGCGGTGGCATCCTGGCTGGCGGTGGCCAGGCGTTCCCCATCCGGGCTGAAGGCCACGGCCGTAACCCCACCCGTATGCTGCGAAATCGTAAACAGCGCTTCATGCGTGTCCGCGTCCCACACCTTTGCCGTGCCATCTGCCCCGGCCGTACTGATAAACTGACCGTCCGGGCTGAAAACAGCATCATTAACCTGGCTGGCATGACCGGACAGGGTAGCAACGAGTTCACCCGTGGTGGCATCCCAAATTTTAGCCAGTCCGTTGCTGTGGCCGGTGATCAATTGGGTGCTGTCCTGATTGAATCTGATACTGGTGACGACGATTGGTTTGCCCGACTCCTCGTCCAGAACGGCATTGATGGGGTATAAGATGCTGCCTGTATCCGGGTTGCGCACAATGATACGGCCGTCTTCACTGCTGCTGGCCAGATATTGCCCATCCGGGCTGTAGGCCACCCCGGTTATGGGGGCATCGTGCCCCTTCAACAGAATGATCGATTGGCGGTTGGTTACATCCCAAATCTGCATGTCCTGGTTATCGGCGGCCACAGCTATGAGCGTACTGTCCGGGCTGAAAGCAATGTCCCGAATGGGAACACCGCGAATGAAAGTAGTGATATATTTGCCGTTTTCCCCATTCCAAAGGATGACAAAGCCATCGTCGCCGCCGGAAGTCAGATATTGCCCATCCGGGCTGAAAGCCAGCGCGTTAACGGGGCGGGCATGACCGCCGGCCAGGGTGGCAATTTCCTGCCCACTGGCGGCATCCCATATTTTGACGTCGTTGTCGCTGCTGACGGTGGCAATCCGGCTGCCATCCGGCGAGTAAGCGATGTCGTTGATGCTGTCCGTGTGCCCGGTGAGGGTGCGTTTTAGCTGGATGGCTTGCAGGGCGCTTTGCAAGGCATTTTCGGCAGCCGGCGGCGGTATGTCTCCTTCAGTTTGGGGGATGTTGACCGCTTCCAGGGCCAGCAGCAAACTCAGCGGCGGATCGCTGCCCAGTTGGCGCAGGGCAATGCCGGCCAATTCGCGGGAGCGGACTTCGCGGGCGGTTTTTTCGGCCTCACTTTCATTTTGCAGGGCGATGGCATTGGCGGTGGCCAGAGCAACGGCATTGGCGTCTGAGGTGGCGCGGGCATTGAGCGCTTCCTGGGCGGCGGCTTCGGCGTTGGCCTGCTGGTTGCGGGCGTCAGCTTCGGCGGTGGCCCGGGCATTGGCGTCGGCTTCGGCCGTGGCGCGGGCGGCGTCGGCTTGATTTTGGCTGGTTACGGCCGTTTCCTGGGCACTGACGGCGGCTGCTTCATTGGCGCGGGCAGTTGCCGCGATCCATTGAGCTTCCCGGCTGCTGTTAGTGGCCGAGATGGCCGCCACCAAAGCGGCAATGATAGCTATCGCCAAGGCAATGGCCAGCCAGGTCAGCCACTGGGCGTACCGTTGGGTGGCTGCGGCCCGTTCCCGTTCCAGGCGCTCCTGCTCTGCTCGTTCCTGCTGCTGCTGACGCAGGGCCAAACTGGCTTCGATGTAACGGACTTCCTCCTGGCTTAAATAATCCTGCCGGTCAGCCAGCCAGCCTTCTGCTTCAGCCAAAATAGCGCCGCGCAGCAAGGCGGCCTCATCCTGGTCGCTCATCTGCCATTGACGCAGTGCCGCCCGCAGCCGGTCTTGCCAGGCGCGGAAGCTGCGGTCTTCCTGCATCCATCGGCGCAACTGCCCCCAGCCGCGAATCAGGGCTTCGTGGACGACTTCCACTGTTTCTTCACCGGCGGGATTGCGGCTGGTGACGACGAGGCGTTTGTCGGCCAGGGTTTGCACCAACTGCCAGTTTTCTTCGCCCAATTCAGAACGGGTGGCCGGGCGGCGGGTATCTTCGGTTCCGGCGCCGGGACGTACCATCTGGATGAAGATGCGGTGGGCCTGTTCTTGCTGGGTCTCGTTTAATTTGCCGTATTCCTCGTCCGCATAACGGGCCAGCGCCCCTTCGACGCCGCCGATTTCTGCGTAACCTTCGTGGGAGAGACGGCCGTCACTCGGTTTCTCCCATAATTCCGTCAGAGCAAATTCCAGCAGAGGCAGGTTGCCCGGCTCGTTGCCCACATCGTCCAGAATACGGGCTACCAGGCCGGTCTCGAACAGGACGCCTTGCTTGCGCGCCGGATTGGCAATGGCCCGGCTCAGTTCGCGCCGGGTCATCGGGCCGAGTTTGATGTCGCTGTCTTGCAACGTGTCGGCAAATTCACGATGGGTCAGGGCCTGGCTGAGGAAGTCGGTGCGCAGGGTGATGACCAGCCGGAATGAAGGGTCGCCCTGGAAGGATTGGATGTCCACCATGTCCAGCAGCACATCCAAAAAGCGGGTGCGAATCTCCGGGTTGTGGCAAAGCGTGTACAGTTCTTCAAATTGGTCAATGACCAGCAGGATTTTATTAATTTCAGGATTGGAGGCCAGAATGCGTTGGATGATGTCGTTGAATTGAATAGCGCCATCGGCCAGACCCTGAGCCAGTTTGGTTTGTTCCTGGCTCTGGTCGGTCTGGCTCATGGCGGGTTCCAGGGGGGAGATCAGGGCGTTGGCCAGGGCACGGAAGGGCTGGTTTTCGGGGCGCATGGGGATGATGAGCCAGCCGTCTTCTTGGCGCAGCTCAGGTATCAGCCCGGCAAAGACGACGGAGGATTTACCGCTGCCGGACGGCCCCATGACGGCGACGAAGGGTTGGTTGGCTACGGCCGTTTGCAAGCGTTCGGTGAAGGCTTCACGGCCGTAAAACACGGGGGCATCTTCTTCCCGGAACTGGTACAGACCGCGATAGGGACAGGCCATATCGCCGGCTATAAAGTGGCTGCGTACCGGGGTGAATGGTTCGTCGTCTACCTGGGGTGGTTCGGCGATGGTGGTGATGCCTACGGCCGTGACCAGTTGATCAGAAGTGAGGCCGGTGGCTTGCTGCAAAGCGCGAGCCAAATCCCCGGCAGTCTGGTAACGGTCATCCGGCTCTTTTTCCAGCACTTTGTAGAGGACTTCCTCTACGGCCGGGGGAATGCCGGGCTTAAAGGAAGCGGGTGGCGGCAAGGAGGCCTCGGCCTGCTGCCGCATCACATCATAAGGACTGTCGGAGGTGAAGGGCTGGCGGCCGGTAATCATCTCATAGAGGATGACGCCCAGGGAGTAGATGTCGCTGCGGGTATCACCTCGCTTGGCCCTGGCCTGCTCCGGCGACATGTAGGCTGGCGTCCCGGCAATCATGCCGGTCATGGTGAAGGTTGGCGTGCCGCGCATCCGGGCAATACCAAAGTCGGTGAGGACAACTTGTCCTTCGTTGGTAAACATGATGTTGGCCGGTTTAATGTCCCGGTGAATCATACCGCGCACGTGGGCGTAATCAATGGCGCTGGCCAGATTGGTAATAATGAGGCTGGTTTCTTCCAGGGTGAAAGGTTCATCGCTCAAACTGCGCACGTCCAGTTCCGCATTGAGCGTGGGGCCAGCGATGAATTCCATCACCATGTAGTATAATTCGTTTTCCACGGCAAAATCGTAAACCTGGACGATGTGGGGATGGCGCAGACGGGCCACGGAAGCGGCTTCCCGTTCAAAGCGCTGTACAAATTCATCTTCTTCGGCCAGGTGGGCGTGCATAACCTTGACGGCGACGTATCGATCCAGACTAGGCTGGTACGCTTTGTAGACGCGGGCCATGCCGCCGCTGCCTATTCTGGCGTATAATTTGTATTTACCGAGGGTGGTACCGGTGAGATCGTTCATCTGGGTTTGTTCTCACGGCTGCCAGGCGGTACTGCTGCAGGGTGGCAGTTTAGGCTATCTATATTGGGAACGCGGACACAGTAAGGCACTACGTTTCACTACGAAAGTTATTATAGCAGGAAAAATGGGGGGATGGAAGATGGCGGATGACATGGTGGCAAGGTGACATGGTGAGGGGGTGAGGGGTGAGAGATACGCAATAGGTGGAGGATGATTATGAAGGTAACAATTTCGTTGGGGCAGATGGATGTGAAGCTGGGGCAGCCGGAGGCAAATCTGGCGATGGTGGCGGCGATGACGGCGGAGGCGGCGCGGCGGGGGTCGGACGTGGTGGTTTTCCCGGAGTTGTGGTCTACGGGGTATGATTTGGAAAACGGGGCGCGGTATGCCACGGCCGTAACCGAAGGCATCTTTGCCGAAGCGGCGGCTTTGGCGCGACAGCATAGCATTGCCATTCTGGGATCGTGTTTGTCGGATATGGGCGGGGGACAGGTGGGGAATACGGCCGTCTACTTTGACGCGGACGGCCGTATCCTGGGCCAGTACAGCAAGACGCACCTGTTCCGCCTGATGGACGAAGATCAGTTCTTAACGGCGGGGGATCATCTGACGCTGCTGGAGACGGGCTGGGGGAAGGCCGGGCTGGGCATCTGCTATGATTTACGCTTCCCGGAACTGTTCCGGGCGTATGCCCTGGCCGGGGCGGAACTGATCTTTCTGCCATCGGAATGGCCGCATCCCCGCTTGAGGCACTGGCGCACCCTACTGCGAGCGCGGGCGATTGAGAATCAGATGTTTATGGTGGCTTGCAACCGGGTGGGGGAATCAAAGGGGACGCAGTTTTTTGGGCATTCCTGCATTCTTGATCCCTGGGGGGAGATTGTGGTGGAGGCAGGAGAGGCGGAGATGCTGGTTACGGCCGTGATTGATACAGCCCAGGTAGCCGAAGTGCGGGCCAAAATCCCTGTTTTTGCTGACCGAAGGCCGGCGTTGTATGGGACGGGGTAAGCGATAAGTCCCCGGCACTTTGGCAGTGCCGGGGACTTAAGTGCCCGCCCGCAAATAAGTTAGCGGAATTGGCGGGCGGGCTTCGAGTAAGCGGCCTTCCATTCCAGGTAATTTATTGTTGGCCGCTTACTAAGTTGTTTGCAATTACAAATTCTCAAAAATACCGGCCGCGCCCATACCGCCGCCGATACACATGGTGACCATACCGAACTGAGCGTCGCGCCGTTTCATTTCGCGGATGATCTGCACCGTCAATTTTGCGCCCGTGGCCCCCAACGGATGCCCCAGAGCAATAGCCCCGCCATTCACGTTGATCTTTTCTTCATCCAGACCCAATTCCCGAATCACAGCGACTGATTGGGCGGCAAACGCCTCATTCAACTCAATCACATCCATGTCATCCAGGCTCATGCCGGTGCGCTTTAACACGCGCGGTACAGCGGCAATCGGGCCGATCCCCATAATTTCCGGAGGTACGCCGGCCACATTGAAGCTAATGAAACGTACCAGCGGCGTCAGTCCCAGAGCTTCGGCTTTGCTCCGTTCCATCACAATAACGGCCGCCGCCCCATCGCTCAGGGGGGAAGAGTTACCGGCCGTGACTGTGCCGTTTTGCCGGAAGACGGGGCGCAGTTTTGCCAGTTTTTCCAATGTAGTATCCGGGCGCACGTGTTCGTCCTTGTCCAGGACAAACGTTTGTCGTTCCGGGCCGTTTGGCCCCGGCGTCACTTCTTCCACCTCAATGGGCAGGATTTCGTCCTGGAAGATGCCTTTTTCGTAAGCGGCCGCGGCTCGTTGGTGGCTGCGCAGAGCAAACTCGTCCTGGGCCTGGCGGCTGACTTCAAATTGGTCGGCCACGTTTTCGGCTGTGAGTCCCATCCCCATGTACGCTTCCGGCAGGTTCTCCACCAGGTAAGGATTGGGGTTGATGCGGAAGCCGGTCATGGGTACCAGGCTCATCGTTTCCGCGCCGCCGGCAATGATGACGTCGGCCCCATTGGCGATGATGCGCTCGGCGGCAATGGCAATGGTTTGCAAGCCGCTGGAGCAAAAGCGGTTGACCGTCATGCCGGGAATCTCTACCGGCAGCCCGGCGCGCAGGGCAATAGAACGGCCGAAATTCAACCCCTGCGCTCCTTCCGGCATGGCGCAGCCAATGATCACGTCGTCAATCTCGGCCGGATCAAGTGCTTCTGCCTTGCTCATTAAATCTTTAATCACCGCTGCGGCCATCTCATCGGAGCGCCAGTTCCGGGTTGTGCCCTTTTTAGATTTGCCTACGGCCGTGCGGGAAATCGCTACAATTACAGCTTCTCGTGTCATGTTATTTATCCTTTTTATCAATTTGTGCCAAAAGTTCACCAGGAGTCAATGCTGGAATTGAAGAGTGCGCAAAATCACTTTCGTCACGAGTGACAATGGCGTTCAGATTGTATATTTGCGCCAAAGTAATTTGCAAGTCATCTTCAAAATCTTCTCCTATTCCCAAGGCCGTGCTGTTTTAATTTTTCTTCGTATAATATTTGTTCGATATCTTCATCTGAAAGTGGTTCTTCGGTTGCCAGTAACCCTATCATTTGTGCATAGATGTCTTGCTGTTTCGCAGGTTTTACAGTTGGCTGCCGGTATGACTTTTCAGGTGAAAATGTGAGCAGAAGGTCCTCAAGCAGCGCACGCCTTTTTTCTCGCGGCAGATCTAAAACTCTTTTTCGGATATTCTTGTAATCTTTGGTTTCCAGCATGTGAACCTCCTCGTGAATTCCTGGAGGTGACAGTCACTTAAAACGTCTGAAAAAGCGACTGTCACCTTAGTGGTCCAATAGATCAATTCCGCAGCGGCTTGCCCGTCTGCAGCATGTGCATCATCCGGTCGCGTGTCTTTTGCTCGCCCATCAGGGAGACGAACGCTTCTCGTTCCAGGTCAAGGATATACCAGGGGTCTACCCAGGCGGGCGCGCTGATGTCGCCGCCGCAGAGGACGTAGGCCAGCTTCCCGGCAATTTTGGCGTCGTGTTCACTGGCGTAATGGCCCCATTCCAGGCTTTTGATACCCATTTGCAAAGCGTAATACGTATCCCGGCCGGCCGCATAAATCTTTTCTACTTCCGGCGGACGCACACCGTCAGCAACTAACTGCAAGACGCGCTCTTTAGCCAGATAAAGCCGGTGATCGCTGTTCATCACGATGATGTCTGTGGGGCGCAGGTAGCCCAGTTCCTTATCTTCCCAGGCGGACGTGCCCACTTTGGCCAGGGCGATTTGCTCGAATACCTCTTGCATGAC
>JAJRTP010000299.1 GCA_024278255.1 Chloroflexota bacterium
TCGCTGCGCTGTACGGGCTTTGGCTTCGGCCTTTGCTTGTGCTTCATCTAGGTCACACTGGCTTTGTGCTTCTTCGCTGGCCGTTAAGAATTCCTGCATCAACGGTTCGGCTGTCTCCATATTGGTTTGGGCCATGGCTTCTTTAAGCTGTGCGTCTTGGTAAAGCAGATCGCGTCTGCGGCCGGTACGGTACCAGGCCAGCGCCGCCTGCGTCAGCGGACTTTGACGGGCATTCCACGCTTGGTTGGCCTGCAAAATGGGGCCAATAAAGCGGTCGTGTACCAGTTCGACCCAACGACCGCCCGCCCGCGTCTCGGCGCGCAGCAAATATTGGTCGGCCAGTGACTGCACCACTCGGTTATCCAGCCCGGCGGTATGCGTTTCTCCCTGGTAAACGGTACCCCGCGTTTCCGCTTCCGTGATCAGCTTGCGGCCGAACCAGTTGCGTAATTCCAGTTCAGAAACAGACGTCTCTTGCAGCGTGTGGGCCAGCGCCTGCTCGTAAAATTGGGCCAGTGCCTTGTCCACATCCCCCAATTCAGCCAAATCCTGTTCCGTAATGGGGGTGGGGTCCCGCTCCCTCAAATTTTGCCATAGTTGGTAGCAAACAACCTGAAGCTGTACCGGCTCCACAAATTCACCCAAATGAACGGCTTCCTCATCTGTGGCCCGAATCTGGCGCAGGTTGTTGAGCATCGCTTCAGCTACGCCGGGGGCAAAGGGACGGCCGCCCAACCGCGCCGGTTCTTGAATCGCCAGCAGGGCCGCGTCCGCCTTCATACGCTGCATATAAAAGCGGGCGCGCATTTGGCCGGGCATCATGCGGGCATAGGGGCGCAGGGCGGCCACATTGTCCTCGCGCAGGGTCAGCACCACCCACAGCAGGGGATCACCGGCCATCGCCTGGTTCAACTGGCGAAAAAATTCTCGGCGATCCGGCCACCGTTCCAGATGGGCGGTTACAATCTCCTCAAATTGGTCAATAATTAGCACGTGCGGCGGCTCGGGAAAACCGTCGTCGTAGCTGCCGGACGCGCCGTTCAAGGCTACTGTTTCATCATATGTATAATGTTTACCATCGCTGGTAGTCAACCCGGCTAGAAAATCGGGCAAGCTCATATGAGTGAAGCGGGCCGGGTCGCCCTGGCTTTGCTCCAGACTGAGGATCAAATTAAAGGTGAAGATATTATCCACATCGCCAATACCGGCGGGCAGTTCGCCGCCTACGCGGCCGGTGGGCAAAGCCACAAAGCCTTCATTCTCAACCAACTGCGGGATGAGGCGGGTGTTGATGAGCGAACTTTTACCGGCCCCCGATTGGGCATAAACAAGCACCAGCCGTTCCGAGACAACCAGCGAGCGCAAATCACGCGCTTCCCGTTCCCGGCCAAAGAAGCGATCCTGCTCATCGCGGCTAAAAGTGCGCGGGCCAACGTAAGGGTTTTCCAGAGGTGTTGTCATCGGCTTCCCCTCCATCCCTGCCAGATTTCTTGCAGGAAGTTGGTTGTATTCCCCCAATACACTTCAAATTTGGCCTCCTGGTGCAGATAGTTCTGTAAAAAAGTGCGTTCGTGCGGGTTGTCCAACAGTTGGATAAAAACGCTCTTAGGCCGGTTTTGCACGGTGCTGGGCTTGATCATCCCGCGAAAGATGACCCGAAAATCCCAGTCGCGCAAGCTGTAGCCCAGGAGGATCAATGAGGAGTCGGCCAGCGCCTGGCGAACACGCACCGGCACAGCATCCATGTCGCGGGAAATGGTAACCAAAAAGTCGAGATGGTCATCTTCAGTCAGCACCAGCGATTGCGGATATTCATCCAGCCCATGCAGGTGATAGACAAGCGGTTCCTGTGGCGTTGGCTCATAATTGGGGTCTGTGCTGAAAACAGAAGGCAGGCTGTCCAAACGTGAATGCCAATGGCAAATCTCGGTGCGCGGCTCTTTGCCTGCTTTTATCAGCGCCGTTTCCACAAAGCTGTGGTAGCTGGTGGTCAGGTAAATGGGCAGGGGCAAATCGGCCAGCAGCAGGAGCGGATTTTGCTGACCATCGGTAAAAGAAGGATATTCCAGTCGTTCTGCCTTTTGGGAAAAGGGAAAGGAGGCTGAATTGGCGTCTTCATTTAATTCATCAACCAACTCTTTATCCGCTATGGACAACAGGACTTCATGCAAAAAGTCCAGGTAAGTTTCTTTGACGTAATCATTATCCGCCTTAATGTCGGGATCAGCTTTGCTCATGACGCTTTGAAATTGCGTCATGCGGGTCAAGTCCAAGCGGTCATCGTCGAGGGGGTACTCAATGTAGTCGGCCCAGCTTTCTATCAAATCGCGGTGGCTGCTGAAAACCAGCCGGTTGGTGACGACGTTGCTGATGAGCGGCAGTACCTTGCCCTGCTGAATCCGGTCAATGAGGGTTTCTTGCTACCTTTTCTTAACTTGTTTCTGAAAACTCCGGAAAAGTTCGACGTGACAAATCAACACATTTGTGAGATGAATAGGGGAATGAAAAACTACACGAATATCTCCAACCCATACTGGAAAATTTCAACGACAAGCGCGTTGTAGACAAGATAAAGCAGA
>JAJRTP010000300.1 GCA_024278255.1 Chloroflexota bacterium
CCCAACAAGGTCTACCTCAACCAGAACGGCGTCTTGCAAGCCGCCGCCGCCTGGCAGTCCGCCGACAGCGACCAGACCTGGAGCGTGGCTTGGGGGGATATGGACGGCGACGGCGACCTCGACCTGGCCGCGGGAAATGTGTTCAGCCCCAACAAGGTCTACCTCAACCGGCGCCCCGCCGGTCAGGCGGCATACCCGAGCCTTGGTCTCTACTCGGTTTCACCACCACCATCACCCTGACCCAACCGGCCTTCGGCGGCTTTGTGCGAGTCTGGGTTCCGGGCAGCGTCCCGCGGCGCCGGGAAGCGGTGACGGAGTTCTACGTCAGCCCCGGTTGGGGAGCGAACGCGCGGGGGTGGGGGGCCAATGCGCGGGGCTGGGGCGCGCCGGTCGCATCGGGGGATGGGCAGGTCATTCTGTTCAACCTGGAAAACTTCCTTGTGGATGAACGAGTCTACACCCTGCAAACCCTGTCCATCCTGCCCAACCTGCCCCTCTGGTTGACGCCGGTC
This sequence comes from Chloroflexota bacterium, assembly GCA_024278255.1. Classification (GTDB taxonomy): domain Bacteria; phylum Chloroflexota; class Anaerolineae; order Promineifilales; family Promineifilaceae; genus JAJRTP01. The sequence goes on from JAJRTP010000300.1 coordinate 513, forward strand.
GGACAGGCTTACCGGCTCTCTGTCTCCGGGGTTATGCCCCGCAGCGCCATCTTGTTCCAATACCTCCAGCGAGATGTCCCCGAAGGGCAGGAGTACGGCTTGCGGCTGTACTACTCGCCGGATGAAGGCGCGACCTGGCAGTGCCTGGAGACGGAGCTGGACATGTACCGCAACTTCGCCTCGGCGCCGGCGCCGGGGGAAGGCATCTACATCCTCATCGCCACCATCGAAATGCCCCCCTTCAGGGAAGGATGGAACAACTTTGGTTATCCGGTGCCCGGCAGCCGGCCCATCACGCAGGCGCTGGCGTCCATCGCCGGCAAGTACACTTCTGTTTACAACTATGATGCTGCCGCTTCACCCAGGTGGGTTCTGTACGACCAGAGTGTGGTTGATGAGCATCCAACCTTCGCCAGATTGGTGAATGACCTGACCACTCTTGAGTTTGGGCACACCTACTGGCTCTACGCCACCGAGCCGGTGACTCTCTATCTCGGCGTGGCGGAGACAGCCCGGCAAGGAGGTCAGGGTGTTCAACTTCCGCCAGCCACGTTCTTCGGCTGGTTCACGCCAACCAATAAATTCACCCCTACTGTTGGAATGACTATCACAGCCAGAATAAATGGCGAGGTTTGCGGGCAAGGCAAAGTCATCGAACTGGATGGCCGTCTGGCCTACAAAATTCAGGTTATGGCCGACGGGTTTCTACAAACCCCCAGTACCTGTGGCGCAGAAGGCCGGATTATCCATTTTGAAGTAGATGGGCATACAGTGATTCCATCCCGCAACTGGGATAACTCACGGGCATGGTAGGTTCTTCACCAGCAAGGTTGAGAGACCGCGTTTAATCCCCCGCCAAATCTGTTCGATAGGATTCAAATCCGGGCTGTAAGGGAGCAGGTACACAAGACGAAGGCCCAGTTGGTCGGCGGTCGCACGCACCTGACGGCTTCGATGCGAAGCGAAATTGTCCCAAACAAGCACAATCACCTTGTACGCCCGGTTCATCTCTTTCACCTGCCGAAGAAAGGCAACAATGTCTTCCGCTTTCGACCGCCCCAGAAAGTTCAGCGCATCGTTCCCCTTCAAGGCGTAGAAGCCAATAGCATTCACCCGCATCCGTTCTGTGTTCTTGGAAAGGCGAGGCTTACCAAAACTCCATACGCGCTGGCTATTGGCCGTGTTCTGGGGCGATGTCTCGTCCACAAAGCCGATGACAATCTCCTCTTCCTGAATACCCTGGGCCTGAAGCTCCGTAAATACCTGTTGCAGTCGCTCCTTCAAAATGGCTTCTGCCTGTTGAGGACGCCGATAAGAGGAACAATAGTCCAAATGAATGAATGCGGTGGCTTGACAAAACAGTTATCACCGTATATAATGCTAACATCGTTAAATAATATAACGCCAAAAGCAAAGATGACCAAAACAAGACGAGAACGCATACGAGAAGAGACCGTCAGAGAAATCAAAAAAATTGCCCGCCGACAGTTGGCTGAAGGGGGCGCAACGGCGGTTTCCCTGCGCGCCATTGCGCGGGAGATGGGTATGTCGGCACCGGGGCTATACAGTTATTTTGCCAATTACGATGAGTTGATTACCGCGTTGGTAATAGATGTTTTCAATTCAATGGCCAATGCGCTGGAAGCGGCACGGGATGCATGCGATGCGGGAGACCACGCCGGCCGCTTTCAAGCCGTCGTCAGTACCTACCGTCAATGGGCATTGGAGCATCGTTACGAGTACCTGCTCATTTTTGGTACGCCCGATATCAACGCGCCCATCGAAATCATCGCCCCGGCGGCCAAACGCAACTGGCGCGTGATTTTGGAGGTGCTGAGCGCAGCCGCAGCCGACGACCATTTACGTATCCCCTCCCAATTTGATGAGGCAACTCCCATCTATGATCAAATTCAGCAAGAGTGGCGGGCGCTGTACGGAATTGAGGTGAGTGTGCCCGTTTTGCATACGGCGGTGAAAGTCTGGGGACTGTTTCACGGTCTGGTGATGCTGGAATTGACCCAACGTCAACCGGAAATGCTCAAACAGGCGCACGAACTGGAACTGCAATTATTGATGAAAGACATTGGATTGGTGTAGACCGGAAAGGTGAAATTCCGGGGACGGGAGATATTTATGCAACTTGAACCCGGCAAAACGGCCATCGTCCTGGTTGAATTTCAAAAACAATGGACGGAAAAAGGCTTGTTCAACTGGCTGATACAAAGGCAACTGGCCGCCCGGCGCGTCGTCGAGAACACGCAACGATTGGTGTCCAAAGCGCGGGAGGCGGGTTGGCCCGTTATCCACGCCCCGCTGGTTGTTGATCCGCAGAACAAAAAAGGATGGATGGCTCACCTCACATTTGGGTGTATCTTCACCAAAGGCAGCTGGAAATCGGAACTGGTTTCCGGGCTTTTTGCAGAGGGCGACCCCATCGCGCTGCGCCAATACTACAACTATCAAGCCTTCGATGCCTTTTACAAAAGCGGCCTGGAGCAAACCTTGCGCCAGCATAACATTCAAAACCTGCTCATCTGTGGTTTTGCCACGGATCAATGCCCGTCCAAAACACTGGCAACGGCCGTTCGCAAGGGTTTCAACTCCTACCTTGTCACCGACTGCACCGCCACGTTCAACCACTTCTTCCAAAAAAACGCCGAACACAAACACAAAGAACGGACGGTGACATCACAAGAAGTATTGGAAATGGTTGCCGGCAGCCACTAAACACGGATATGCCTAATGTTCACAATATCCGGCAGAACATCCTGGCAAGATTATTTCGTTCTTCCCCGACCCTCTCACAACAGCATAAGGGAATCTTTGCCGCAAGACCCCTTGCGCCGCGCCGCAAACCGGCCGTCCCCAGACCGGTTGTTTGCGTCTGCGCTCAAAACTATGAACCACAGCCCCCCTGCACGCGGGACACATCCCATCGAAAATGACGAGGGTTGCTGCCAAATTCGGCGCGCCGAAAAAAATCCACCCTTGACATTCCGGTTGCTGGAAGGTGTATAATACCATCGTTGTTCTGGCTACCCGACAGTCATTGTACGGATTCGCGCGGGAAACCCGCAAAACAATCCGCGAAAATCCGTAAAATCCGTTCCATCCGCCTCCTTGTTACGGGGACTGTTCGGCAGGCAGAGCGTTGTTCAATGCCGCACCCAATACGCAACAGGCGACAACTAGAATCTACCCTGGAGGAAACGATGAACGAAAATTGTTGCGCGCCGGAGGCCGGCGACTGCGCCCCGGCACCGGGCACGCAAGCCCCCCCCACCCCGTCCGACCACTGCCCCGCCTGCGGGCAGAAAGGCCAAAAAGTGGACAGCCTCACCGTCAAGGCCATGCTGTCCGTCAGCCTGAAAGCCGTGCGCGATACAACTTATCGCTTTTGCCGCACCGCCGATTGCGAAGTCGTCTACTTTGCCGGGGAGGGCAGGCAAACCTTCACCCGCGCCCAGATGCGGGAGGCGGTCTACCAGAAGGAGCCGCACAATCCGGAGGTACTGGTCTGCTACTGCTTCCGGCACAGCCCGGCTTCCATCAAGGCGGAACTCCTCCGCACGGGGTGCAGCACGGTTGTCGAGCAAATCAACACCGGCATCAAGGCCGGTCAATGCGCCTGCGATATTCGCAATCCGCAGGGAAGTTGCTGTCTGGGGAATGTGAGTCAGCTGGTGAAACGGCTGGAGCAAGAGGCGAAGGAGGCCGCTTGACTTGAGAGGTGTATCACTATGCGAAGCCCGTTCTTCATCCTGATGTCACTGGCCGCACTCGCCATGCTGCTGGTAGCGATCACTGCCTGCCAGTCCGCCCCTGCCCTCTCGCCGGCGTCCGTCCCTTCGCCGGCCCCCTCGCCGTCCCTGCCGGCGCCCCCCACTCCCCTGCCGGCAACACCCACCGCCGGCCCGGCGGCCATCGCCCGCACCGGCTTCAATGTGAGCGGCTGGACGTGAGGCGGGTGCGTGGCGATAACGCTCGCCAGCATCCGGCAGTTGCCGGGCATTGTGAAGGCAACCGGAGATTTGGATGTCCAAACCGTCGTTGTGACCTATGACCCCTCCGCCGTGAAGCCGGAACAAATCATCCAGGCCATCGAAGCAGTTGGATATGCCGTAACGGGGACATTTTCACCCTGAAGCAGGAGGCTCTGTCCATGAAAAATCGGCTTGCATCCCTGATATCCACAGCTGCCGCTACACTCAGCGCCAGCTGTTGTGTGCTGCCGGTGGTGTTGCTTTCGCTGGGTTTTGTCAGCCTGGGGCCATTCGCCATTTTGATGCGTTACCGGTCAATCACACTTCCGTTCAGCTTTTTGCTGCTGGCAGCGGCTTTCTACGTGGTGTACCGTCCCCAGGCGACAGCAGACTGCGCCAAAGGAATCTGTTCACCCAAAGCCTTGCGTCGTCAGCGAATGATTGTGTGGGTATCTGCCGGTTTGATGATTTTGTTTAGCCTCCTGGCATCCGTTCCCGTAACGATGACCCTGGCCGGGTAGTTTTGCCAGAAAACAAATGTTATCGAATGAAACCTTGCGGGCGGTAGGCACAATCTCCCTGTTCAGTTTTGGGCTGGCTCTGTTTGCCGGCGCGCTGATGGGCGTCAGCCCCGCTGCTTTTCCGCTCTGGTCGGCAGTGACCGGCTATGTGCTGGGCAGCAAAGGGCGCAGTCGCCGGCGGGCTTTCACGCTGGCGCTGGCCTTTGTGCTGGGCATTGCCACCGTTTACTCCGCCTTTGGGGTGTTGTTTGTGATTGCCGGACAGGTTTTGCAGGTGGTGTTCAAATTCATCGCCTCCCGGCTGCCGCTGTGGAACGGCCTCATCGGTCTGTTGCTGCTGGCAATTGGACTGCACATGGCCCGCATTCGCCGTTTCACTCTGCCCGCCCTGATGACGCCCGTTTTCCGGCGGGCGGAGACGCCGGCCGGGGCCTATGCGCTGGGCATTCCCTTTGGATTGGCGGCCTGCCCCTCC
>JAJRTP010000301.1 GCA_024278255.1 Chloroflexota bacterium
CCACGTTCCACGATATTGTGCTGCAATTGAATACCCCGCTGCAATTGAAAAATGTTTTGGATGAGATTACGCGGGCGGCTTTGAAGTTGTTGCCGGCCACAAATTCTCATATTTTCCTTTATGATGAGGAAACAGGACAGTTTACCTTTGGTTCGGCTTTGTGGCAGGACGGCCGTCGGGAACCGGCGGTGAAATCGTTACGGCCGTCGGGCAAAGGCATTACCGCCACCATTGTCAAGCAAGCCAAACCGGTCGTCATTAACGATGCGCCCAGCCACCCCTTCTACCAATCGAAAAAAGCCCGCCAATGGCATGTAAGCGCCATTGCCGGTTTTCCCCTGAAATACGGTGAACAGGTTATTGGCGCCTTTACCATTGCCTTCAAACAGCCGCATACTTTTAGCCGGGACGAATTGCTTTTGCTGAATTTGCTGGCGGAGCAGGCAGCTGTGGCCGTGCGTAATGCCGAACTATTCGCTGATTCACAACGCCGTTTGCGGGATATGTCTGCTTTGGTGGACATGGCCAAGCAAGTTACCGGTAATCTAAAGCTGCAAGATGTATTACAGACGACAGTCCAGATATTACGTGGTTTGATGAAAGCGCGGGCCAGCACCATTACAATGTTATCAGACCAGGGTGACGAATTGGTCGTGAAGGCGGCCGTTGGGGTTGATGCAGCGTATATGAATGCCCGTATGAAGCTGGAAGAAACAATATCCGGACAAGTTGTGCAAAGTTCAGACCTGATCTACATCCGGGATACGTATAGCGATCCGGCGTTCCTCTTTTTTGATGAACGGGTACGCAGCTTGCTGGTTGTGCCGCTCATCGTGCGGGATACAGCGATTGGCACGTTGACGATTGACAGTGACCAGCCCTATGCTTTCTCGGAATCGGACATGCAGTTGATGACGATTGCGGCGGCCCAGGTGGCTGTGGCTTTGCAAAATGCCCGTCTGTTTGAAAAATTGGAAACCCGGGCTGAGGAATTAGCTCTGGCTTACGAGGAAATCAAGGAAAGTGACCGGCTGAAGGACGAATTGGTGCAAAATGTTTCCCATGAATTACGCACGCCATTGACTTTTGTGAAGGGGTATGTGGATTTGTTAATGGATGGCGGGCAAGGTTTGTTGACGGCCGAACAGCAGGAATATTTGCAGATTGTTTCGGACAAGACGGATGAAATTACGCGGATTATTGAGGATATTATCACATTACAACGAATTGACGCCGAAAATTTGATGTTGGAGCCGGTGGCGATGGCTGAGTTGCTGCAAACGGCCGTAACCAATCACCGCCTGGTAGCCAATAACAGAGGGCTTTCTATTGTGGCCGATATTCCTGCGGATACAGCCGGTATGGTTATGATTGATAAATCCCGCATGAACCAGGTGTTGGATAATCTTATCGGCAATGCGATGAAGTTTAGCCCGAATGGCGGCGCCATCACTGTAACCCTGAGAGAGCAAGAGGACGGGGTGGGCGTTATCATTACAGATGAAGGCATTGGTATGACCAAAGAGAAATACAAGCGGGTTTTTGAACGGTTTTACCAGATTGACGGCTCTGCCCGGCGTCGTTTTGGCGGCACAGGGATCGGTCTGGCTATTGTTAAGCGTATTATTGATGCTCACAATGGGGAAATTTGGGTGGAAAGTAAGATTAATGAGGGCAGTTCATTTACTATTTTGCTGCCAAAACTGAATTCAGATGTATTCGTTCCTTCACTTTAGAATTCTAACGAGGGTTTCGGAAATGGATTCACAGGTGACACGGATCGGTCGGACATGTACAGATTTTTCCAGGTTTTTATCTGTTTTCGCCCGTAAAATCAGTTAAGTTATTGTTCTATTGTAGTATTGGGTTTTGTAATGGTTTATAGTAGTTTTAAGCAAGGTACTGTTTTGTCTAAATCGGATCGTAACAACACAGTTGATGTCACATTGATGCCCAAAATTGATTTGCACCGGCATTTTGAAGGTTCTTTGCGGCTGTCTACACTTTTGGAGATTGCGCGGGAATATGAGTTGGATTTGCCGGTGGGGGATTTGGAGGATTTACGGCCGTATGTTCAAGTCACCGACGATCCGCCAGACCACGAACTGTTCCTTAGTAAATTTGAAGTGCTGCGCCACTTCTACCGCAGCCCGGAAATCATTCACCGCTTGGTCTACGAAGCGGTAGCCGACGCGGCCGCGGACAACGTGCAATATCTGGAACTGCGTTTCAGCCCCCAGGCCCTTTCCCGTATTCGCGGTTTTTCTCTGGCCGAAGTGACCGATTGGGTTATTGATGCCGTCCAGGAAGCCAGCCGGGATCATCAAATCCGGGTGGGTTTGATTGTGACAATGGTGCGGCATGACCCGTTGGAACAGGCACGCCAGGTAGCTCAGGTTGCCTTTGATCGTCACGAAAAAGGCATTGTGGGGCTGGATTTGGCTGGTAATGAAGTCAAGTTCCCTTCAGCCCCTTTCGCCCCTATTTTTGCGGAAGCCAAACAGTTAGGCATGGGTATTACCGTCCATGCTGGTGAATGGTCCAGCGCGGTCAGCGTGCGGGATGCGGTCTTGAATTTACACGCAGATCGGATTGGCCATGGCGTGCGCACTATCGAAAATTCGCAGGTTTTACGGTTGGTCAAAGACCGGGACGTAGCCTTTGAGGTATGTCTGACCAGCAATTTGCAAACGGGCGTGGTGCGCCGTTTCGGCCATCATCCTTTGGTGGATATGCTGGATTTGGGGTTAGCCGCTACCTTAAATACGGACGATCCAACTGTTAGTAACTGCGTATTGTCTGATGAGTACCGCATTGCCATAGATGAGTTGAATCTGACTTATGCCGATTTGCGGCGGATGACGTTGAATGCGGCGCGGGCAGCCTTTTTGCCGGAAGCGGAACGGCA
>JAJRTP010000302.1 GCA_024278255.1 Chloroflexota bacterium
GAGGGAATGAACAGCAAAATTCGAGTTTTGAAACGGATTGCATTTGGCATTCCCAACTACAACCATTTTCGCCTGCGAATTATTGGCTTTTGCGGTTAAACCCCACAAAAGCTCAGAGAACCAATAATCTTTGAATCTCGCGGATTGGGCAATCACATGCCTTTTTCAGCAGGTAAATCGGCAGCTGGGGAAACGGCCGTTTCCAGCAATTCCCGAATCTCCCCCTCAAACCAGTGGCGGCGGGATTCCAGACGCGCCTGCAACTGTTCCCGCGTCGCCGGCCGCCACGTTTCGACGCCAAATGTGCGGGTTGGTGAAATTTCCAGAATATCGTATGGGCGAGCGTTCCCTACATTTCGGGGAAAGCGAACACATAGATTGACGTTATCCGTGTATTCGCTTTTAAGCACATCAACAATCACGGCAATTTCGCCGTTAGCGTCAACAATCGCGCCGGGGTAAAAACGATCAATCATTTCAGAAAACATCTGGTTTTTTACCATAAGTAATCACATGCTCCACGTAATTTTCTATCTGACTGCTGCTTTCAAACTCTTCCTGCACACCCATTTCACGCAAAATCAGGCGCAGCTTATAATGCTCTCCCCACGCAGACCCAGTAGAATCAGAGCGGATTTTCAGGAATTCCATGTATACCCGACGCAACTTCTCGATTTCTTCCGGATAAAAATCTCCTTCTCTCATGTACGCATTATACAGGATATTCAGTTTGATTTCATCTACGCATACTCGAAAAGGTGCGCGGATTTCTTGTTGATATAATTTTCAACAAAACCGCCGGATGCAATCCCAGCGATTGGTTGCCCCGCCCCTGCCAAACCAAGACGCCAGATTGGTTCAATCTTGCAGATTGAACCAATCTCCGTCAGCACAAACCGGAACGGCTGAGGGCAGTGAGGGCGGCGTCTACGATGGCTTCGGCGTCAATCTGGTAGTGGTGGTAAAGCTCGGCGCGGGTTCCTACCTGGCCGAATTGGTCTACGCCGAGGGGGACTACGGCCGTACCAAACACACTCCCCAACCAGGCCAGCGTATGAGACGCCCCATCCAATACCGTCACAACAGGCGCGTACCGCTCATTCAGGGGAATCAACCAGTCAAACGGATTGTTCTCGGCCGGCAGCAGCGCCGGGCCGCGCCCCCAGGGATTGGCCTGCCACGCCTCAAACAGGCGGCGCGGGCTGGTCAGATTCAGCACGTTGGCCGGAATACCTTCCTCGCGTAACGCTTCCGCGGCGGTCAACGCTTCCGGCAGCATGACGCCGCTGGCGGCAATGTGTACCAGATATTCCTTGTGCGTCGAATCGGCGTCCGCTCGCCAGTCGCGCAGACGGTAGCCCCCGGCCAGCACCTGTTTTTGCAGTTTTTCCGCGCCGATACGCGCCAGCGCTTCCCGGAACGGCCGTTGCCCCACCGGTTTTGTGGAAAGACGCAAATACGTCGCCCGGCCGTCTTCCAGCACAAACTGACGCAAAGCCTCCTCCACAATCCAGGTCAACTCCTGCGCGTAAGCCGGTTCCCAGGCGTGCAAATTGGGCAGCTCCATTCCCAGCGAAGGCGTCACCGTAGACTGGTGCGCCCCGCCCTCCGGTGAAAGCGAGATGCCCGATGGCGTGCCGGCCACAATAAATTTCGCCTCCGAGTACAGCGCGTAGACAAACGCATCCAGCCCGCGCAGGACAAACGGATCGTACACCGTGCCAATGGGGATCAACTGCTGGCCGATGAGATCGTCCGCCAGGCCAAACATGCCCAGCATCATAAACAGGTTCATCTCCGAGATGCCCAACTCAATGTGCTGCCCCTGCGGCCCCTGCGACCAATTGCTGGGATGGGCCACTTCCTTTCCATAGTCGCGGCGCAGGCGATGGGCATAAACGCCCGCTTTGGCAATCCAGCCGGACAAATTAGTAGACACAGAAACGTCCGGCGAGGCTGTGACCAATCGTTTTGCCAGTTCCGGCTCGCGGGAGAGGGACATGAGGATGCGGCCAAAGGTTTGCTGGGTACTGACCTCGTCGTTGGCCGGGATGTTGATGACTTGAGGCAGATCGGCCGGGCTGATGGTTTGCGGCGCGGGTTCCGTGGGCGGATAGAGGCGTTGGGCGACGGCCGTACACAACTTCCCTTCCGCCGAATCCGCAGCAAAACCAACCCACTCATCCGCCCCAATGCCCAATTTGGCCCGCAACTCGTCCATCTGCGCCTGATTCAGCAGCATGGAATGGTTCAGCGGGTGGCCGGCAATGGGCAGCCCCCACCCTTTGATCGTGTAGGCAAAAAGGATGGTGGGGCGGCTCGTCTCAGCAAACGCTTCCCCCATCCGCTCCAGTAGCACGTCCAGGTCATGCCCGCCCAGGTTTTGCAGGACGGCAGGCAGATCATCATCAGAAATTTGTTCCAGCAGGCGAGACAGGGCAGCATTGGGACGGCCGTCCAGCCGGGTCAGGTGGCCGCGCATTTCCGCGCCGGGCAGCCGGATGAGCGCCTGGTACTGTTCATTGGGCATCTCGTCAATGCGGCGGCGCAGCAAGTCCCCGTCCGGTTGGGCAAAGAGGGCTTGGAGGGTACGGCCGTACTTCGCTTCCAACACATGCCAGCCGCTGTCCTCAAACAACTTCTTCAACTGAATCGCCCGAATCCCTGGCACCACCCGATCCAGACTTTGCCGGTTCAGGTCTACAATCCAAAGCAAATTACCCAATGTCGCCAGCGACGAATCAAAAACCGCCTCCCACACATTCCCCTCATCCAGTTCCGCATCCCCGATCAGGGCAATAAAGCGCCGGGTTGGTTCGTAATCAAAATGCGCCGCCGCGTACTGGTCAGCCAGAGCGGCAAAGGCCGGGGCCACCGCTCCCAGCCCTACAGAACCCGTGGAAAAATCCACAGGATCCGGGTCTTTGGTACGACTGGGGTAAGATTGCAGGCCATGATACGCCCGCAGTTCCGTCAAATATTCCTGCGGCAGTTGCCCCAGCAAGTATTCGATGGTGTGGAAGACAGGCGAGGCGTGCGGCTTCACCGATACCCGGTCGCCATGCCGCAAAAAATGGAAGTAGAGGGCAGTCATAATCGTCACCATGCTGGCGCAAGATGCTTGATGGCCGCCTACTTTGGTGCCGTCGGGGTTGGGACGCACGTAATTAGCGTGATGGATCATGTTGGTAGCCAACCACAAGACCCGCTTCTGGATGGCGTCCAGGGCCGGCAGGGGAATGGCGGGAATAGTTTGAGCGTTCATGGAGCTTCCTTTTAATTCACAATTCGCAATTCTTCCGTCTCCAACACCCCCATCTCATCTAAACAGCGTTTGATACGCTGGTACGTGCGTTCAATATCGTCATCCAATCCCACCGACATACGCACCATGCCGGGGCTGAGACCCATACGCGCCTGTTCCTCTTCCGGGATCTCCGAGGACGTGCTGCTGCCGGGCGCGCTGAACAACGTCTTGTAAAAACCCAGACTGACGGCCAGATAACCTACTTTGGCCTCCTGCATCCGCATCATTAACTCATTCGCCAGCGCCAGTTCCTTCATATCCAGCACCAACATACCGCCATAGCCAAACTCCTCATTCATCAGGCGGGTCATGTGGTCATGCTGGGGATGGTTGAGCAAGCCGGGGTAATGAACGGTCAGGCCCAGCGTTTGCAGCCGTTCCGCCAGGTATTGGGCATTGCGGCTGTGCTGCTTCATGCGGATGTGCAGGCTGTGCATATTTCTCAGAATGCTGGCGGCGCGGAAACTGTCCAGCACCGGCCCCAGGAGCATCGTCGCCCCGCTGGTCACGTTAACCAGTTGGTTGATAAATTCCTTGCTGCCGCAGATGGCCCCGGCAACGGTATCATTCGTGCCGTTGATGAATTTGGTCAGGCTGTACACCACAATGTCCGCTCCTAAATCCAGGGGGGAAATGATGAGCGGGCTGAAGGTGTTGTCCACGACGAGGAGGATGCCGTGCCGGTGGGCGATTTCACTCAGGGCGGGCAAGTCGGCCACTTGCAGCAAGGGGTTGCTGATGCTTTCGCAGTAGATGAGTTTGGTGTTGGGGGTGATGGCGGCTTCGACGGCCGTTACATCCTGAATATCCACAAAGTTCGTCTGCACGCCAAAGCGGGGCAGAAAATGCTTGAACAAGGCATACGTCCCGCCATAAATGGTACGGCCGGACACAACCTCATCCCCCTGCCCTGCCAACTGCATCACTGCGGCGCTGATGGCCGCCATGCCGGAAGCTGTCACCTGCGCCGCCTCGCTCCCTTCCATAACAGCCAGGCCGTCCGCCAACGCCTTATTCGTCGGGTTCCAGTGGCGCGAGTAGAGGAAACAGCCTTCCATCTCATGCTCAAACAGTTCGGCCATCGTGGCCGGGTCCAAAAAGGTAAACGTGGCCGAATCAGTCACAGACGGATTCACGCCGCCATATTCGCCAAAAATCAGATAATCTTGCAAATCTTGCGCGGGGTTGTGGGTCATTTTTTAGCTCCTTTATTTTGGTAATTAGGTAATTGGTAATTGGGTAATTACCCGGTTACCAATTACCAATTACTCAGTCACAATCGGCAGCTTTTCTGCCGTTTTCACTTCGGATAAGACCAGGCTGGTGTGGAGGCGGGCGACGCCAGGCAGGGGGGTAAGCTGATTGACAACAAACTGCTCCAGGTCGGCCCGGTTGCGCAGGACGACTTTGAGCAGGTAGTCAAATTCGCCGGTGATGTGGTAGCAGGCCAATACTTCCGGCATCGCCAGAACCGTTTCCCGGAATCGCTGTACCTGGTCGTATTGATGCACCATGAGGCTGACCTGGATGAAGCAAAGCAAGTCGTAACCGATCTTTTCCCGATCCAGCCGGGCCGTGTAATGGCGAATGAATCCTTCCCGCTCCAGGCGGCGCAGCCGGGCATGGGTGGCAGCCGGGGAAAGGTTCAGTTTGCGGGCTAAATCGGCGTTGCTGATACGGCCGTTTTCCTGCACACTGTCTAAAATAATCCGGTCAATCTCATCAAGCATCATTACGAAGATTGTATCATTATAAAAGGCATTTCGTCAACGATTATTCGTCATTCATGCCATATTTCCGAATAATATATGACATTTGGCGCTAACAAGTCCTGCCGCTAAATAGTTCAGGTACAAGGGAGACGGCCGCGTGTTAACGGACATGGCACACTCGTTGACGCCCCCTGCACTATCGTTTAGAATCCTTGTTACAAATGACCCGTCAAGAAAAGTTTCTGGCAAAAATTCTACACGGCACATCTGATAGAAGAACTATGATCAAATATGAAGTAATCATTTACTGGAGTGAAGCAGACGATGCGTTCATTGCCGAAGTGCCTGAGCTTCCCGGATGTATGGCTGATGGCGCGTCATATCAAGAAGTTATCAACAACGTCGAACAAATTATTCAGGAATGGATCGACACGGCAAAAGAATTAGGCCACCCTATTTCCGAACCAAAAGGGCGTCTCACATTTGCCTGAACATGCGTACAGATAGGGATAATCAAAAAATATTTTGACTGTAGCCGCGGTATCCTTACCGCGTTTACGCTGGCTAGGTTTCCAAAATGCCTAAATTAACCTATACTCAACAAAATTTACCTACATCCGGCAAGGTACTCCGGGAACAGTTGAATAACGCCCTCACAAATTCCAAAATGCTCGATGATTTTGTGGAGATCATTCGAGAATTAACCAGGCTGGAAATAAAATATGACATGACATCGCCAGAATTTTGGCAAAATTTTCAGGCAGGCGAGATGGGCGATAACATTGAATGGATGCGTTGGGCCAACAAATACGAAATATATCGTGAAATGTATGCGAATATCAGCAACTTGTTTGAAACATTGACACGCTACACTTTGCCTGCAGTACCATGACCCAACTTCACCGCTACTTGTCACGGTTGCATGACACCATTTTATCAAGACAAGAAATCAAAATAGAAGCTTTGGAAATCTTTGATCGTTCTGACATTGTCAACCAATCCAGCGAGTTCTACGCTCGCTTACGTTTTCCTGATGATTCCACATTAGAAATCGTCGAAAAATTGTTGGTGGAACAGCTTGTAATTCGTAAAACACGCTATGTCTATCATTATCAGACATCTGACAATCGGCTTGTTTTTCGTTACGATAATGCGCCGCATCATCCAGAAATTGCTACATATCCTCATCACAAGCATATCGAAAACCAAATCTTGCCGGCTTCTCCTCCGGATTTAAGCGATGTTCTACGTGAAATTGATAATCACATTTATTTCTCCCAAAAAGATCACACAGGATAAAAAATGGAAATTACACTCAATATCAACGGAATTGATCAGACATTAAATGTACCCGCCACAGAAACGCTGATGAAAGCGCTGCGTGGCGCCGGCTATTTCAGTGTGCGCTATGGCAGTGGGGATGGTGTTACCGGGGCGGCGGCCGTTTTGCTGGACGGCCGTCTCGTCAACAGCGAAACCATGCTCGTGGGACAGGCCCTCGGCCACAAAATTGAGACAGTGGAAGGGCTGGCTCCCACCGTAGGCGAGCTGCATCCCATCCAAAAAGCCTTCATCGAAACCGGCGCCATCCAGTCCGGCTATTCCACCCCGGCCATGATTTTGGCCGCCAAAGCCCTGCTGGCCGCCAACCCCAACCCCACAGAATCCGAGGTGCGCGATGTCCTTTCCGGCGTCCTCTGCCGGGAAACAGGGTACGTCAAGCCGGTAGAAGCCGTTCTGCGTGCCGCCGCTTATCTGCGCGGCGAAGACGTGCCCCCTTACGATGGCCCCACCATCGTAGACGCCAGCTATTTTGTAGAAACACCCCCGGCCGCTGACGACCAGGACTTTTCCGGTCCGGAAATTGCCAGCAGCCAATCACCAATTACCACCCAAACCAAACCCCAAACCGACATCCAACTGCGCACCGGCGTTCCGGAAACCCAGGTCGTGGGCAAACCGGAAGCCAAAGTAGACGCTGTGAAGCTGGCTAAAGGCAACCCTGCTTTCGTAGACGACATCGAAATGCGGGGCATGTTGTACGCCAAACTGCTCACCAGCCCTCACGCTCACGCCAATATTTTGGACATTGACGACAGTGAAGCCCTCGCCTTACCCGGCGTCCACGCCGTCATCCATTACAAAAACGTCGAGCGTGTCAAATACGCTTCCGGCGGCCAGAGTTACCCTAACCCGCCGCCGCTGGATCAGGTCAGCTTTGACAATAAAGTGCGCTACGTGGGAGATCGGGTAGCGGCCGTGGCGGCCGACACCCCCGAAATCGCCACACAAGCCATCAAGCTGATTAAAGTAGAATACGAAATCCTGCCCGCCGTTTTTGATGACAATGAAGCCATCAAGCCGGGCGCGCCCATCATCCACGACGAACCTGACCGCGACGACATTTATGACGCCAGCCGCAACATCGTTACCCGCATCGCTGCGGAAGTGGGCGACGTGGAGCAAGGTTTTGCCGAAGCAGATTATGTATTCGAGCGTCATTATTACGTCCATCAAGTCCACGCCACGCCCATCGAACCGCACATCGCTATTAGCTGGTGGGACAGCGACGAACGGCTGGTCATTCGCAGCAGCACCCAGGTGCCTTTCCACGCCCGGCGCATGGTTGCCCCGCTGCTGGGGCTGCCCGTCAGCCGCATCCGCATCATCAAGCCGCGTATCGGCGGCGGCTTTGGCGTCAAACAGGAGATGCTGCTGGAAGACATTGTGGGCCATCTGACCATCAAAACAGGCCGCCCGGTACGGCTGGAGCTAAACCGCAGCGAAGAGTTCCGCAGCAGCCGCACCCGCCATCCGCAAACCATCACCTGGAAGACCGGCGTCATGGCGGATGGCACCCTGCACAGCCAGCAGTTCAAAGTGGTGGCCAGTACAGGCGCTTACGGTACGCACGGTATAACGGTGCAAACAGTCACCGGTCTGCGCGGCCTGAGCAGCTACAACTGCCCCAATCGAGAATTCGACTGCATTGTGGCGTACACCAACACGCCTGTCCCTGGCGCGTACCGGGGCTACGGCGGGCCGCAAGCCAACTTCACGCTGGAAAGCCACATGGAGGAAATCGCCCATGAGATGGGGTTGGATCCGATTGAATTCCGGCGCAAAAATTGGGTGCAGGCCGGCGATCCCATGCCTATCGCCCCCCTATTGGGCGAAGGGGAAAAGGAAACGGTGGCAGAGGTGCCGATTATCCAATCGTGCGGGCTGAATGAATGCTTTGAGCAAGGCATATCGGCCATCGAATGGAACCGTAAATCGGAACCAGGCTGGCACGAAGTCCCCGGCAAACCGCACCTGCGCCGGGGATTGGGCGTAGCGATGTGTATGCACGGTACGGCCATTCCGGGGTTGGATATGGGCGCAGCTACAATCAAAATCAACGATGACGGCTCGTTTAATGTACAAGTGGGAGCAACGGATTTGGGCACAGGATCAGACACGGTGCTGGCGCAAATTGCGGCCGAAGTTCTGGGCGTGACGCTGGCTGAGATTATTATTTATTCCAGCGACACGGA
>JAJRTP010000303.1 GCA_024278255.1 Chloroflexota bacterium
ACCAGGCTAAATATGGCGAAATGCCGGGCTACCATGCCGCCGGCGGTTACGCCGCGGGCCTGATTTTGCAGAGAGCCATTGAAACCGCGGATTCAACTGAGCCGGAAAAGGTGAAAGCAGCCCTGGAAAGTATGGACCTGCTGACCTTCTACGGGCATGTAAAATTTGATACCACGCCGGAGGCTCACGGATTGCAGGTTGCCCATGACATGGTGTATGTCCAGTGGCAAAAAGATTCCGACGGCAACCTAGTTAAAGAGGTTGTCTGGCCGCCGGAGGGCAAATCGGCTGACCCGCTGTATCCGCTGCGCTCGATGCAGTAGAAACCTTTGCTGACTGCTGGATTTTGAGAACGGAGTGCGGAACGCCGATGATATTCTGCACTCCGTTCTATTACGCCTCTTTCTCTCTCGTTAGTAGCTTCGTTATGACGCTTGAACATCACTCGTTGGGTAAAAGCGGGGGCTTGCAGCGTATCCGGCAACGCCGGATACATCCCCCCGCCCATCGGCAGTTTCTTATCAGGAGGACAACGGATTATGGATCAACTGATAGCATCGTTGGCGGACGGTCTGCTGTTGGGGTTTGTATATGGCCTGGCGGCCATGGGCTTGACCCTCATTTTTGGTGTGATGGATGTAATCAACCTGGGGCATGGCCCGATTATTGCCCTGGGAATGTTCAGTATCTTTTTTCTGTCCGGCGCTGTGGGGTTGTACCCTTATCTGGCGCTGCTTGTGGTAGCCATGTTAGGACTGTTGTTCGGGGTGGTGATGTATTTTGTGGCGGTGCATCGGGTGCTCGACGCGCCGCACCTCTCATCGTTGCTGTCAACCTTTTCGGTCAACATGATGATTATCGGTGTGGGGACGGCTTTGCTGACCACCTCGCCGCGCAACCTGGAGTTCTCTATGGGGAGCTTTCAGTTTGGGCCGGTAACCCTGCTGGGGACGCGACTGGTAGCCGCATTAATTGCCGTTCTGGCGGCTGCCGGGTTGTACCTGTTTCTGTACCGCACCCAGCCCGGCAAAGCCATTCGCGCGGTTGCCAACAACCGGGCTGCCGCCGAGTTGATGGGGATTCCCTCCACCCAAACCCTGGCCCTGAGCTTCGGTATCGGGACGATGCTGGCCGCGCTGTCGGGCGGGCTGATTGCCACCTTTTTTTCATTCAACATCCTGTCGGGCGCGACGTATGAGCTGAAAAGTTTTGTGATTGTGGTGCTGGGAGGGCTGGGAAATCCCACCGGCGCGCTGCTGGGCGGGCTGATTCTGGGCGCGCTGGAAGGCATCGTGCCGGTGTTTATTCCGGTGAGCTGGGTTCCGGTTATTGAATTTGTGCTTTTTGTGATGATTCTGCTGGTGCGACCGACCGGCTTGATGGGGGGTCGTTAAAATGAATAGCTGGAAATACCCTGCTTTCTGGTTGGCGATTGGGCTTGTTCTTGTTGGCGGCCTGGCCCCATACGTGATGGATTCTAACACGCTGCGGGAAACAATGTTCCTGGTGTTGCTGGCAGTGGCCCTGGCCTCCAGCCTGAATATTTTGTTGGGATATGCCGGGTATGTGAGCTTCGGACATATTGTATTCTTTGGGCTGGGTGGATATGTTGGTTTTTTTCTGATTTCTGAACTGGCATGGCCGTTGTGGTTAGCCACCTTGCTGGGGGGTGTGGCCGCGGCCATTCTGGCGCTGCTACTGGGAATGGCTATCCTGCGCCTGCGGGGGGCTTATTTTGCTCTGGCGACCATTGGCATCAATGAGGCCCTGCGCACTTTCATCAATAATTTTACGCCGTTTGGCGGCCCCATCGGTATGGAACTGAACTTCCTGGTGTACAAGCAGTACGGCGGCCCCGCGGCAATGCAGTGGCTGACCTACTGGGCCGTGCTGGCCTTAACGCTGGCAGTGGTCATCGTTAGCTACGGCGTCAAGTTTTCTCGCTTTGGCCTGGGATTGATGGCGATTCGCGAGGACGAGGACGCGGCGATGGTGATGGGGGTACGGACGCCTTCGGCCAAGACAATGGCTTACGTGCTGTCGGCGATTGTGCCCGGTATGCTGGGGGTCATTTTCTTCTTCAGAAACAGCAGCGTTGAGCCGCACGAAGCCTTTCGCCTGCATCGTTCTATTGAGATGATTGTGATGGTAATGCTGGGTGGACAGGGAACCGTGCTGGGGCCGCTGTTTGGCGCGGCGGCCTACGAGGCCCTGCGCGGCTACCTGTTGACCAGCCCGCTGTTCAAAGATTTGCAGTTAGCCATTGCCGGGTTGTTGTTGTTGCTGATTATCCTGTTCATGCCGTCTGGCGTGGTGGGCTGGCTGCGCAGTCGCTTCCGAAAACTGTGGAGGGTGCTGGAATGACCGGACGACAACAAACTCAAAATGGACCGCTCTTACAGATACAGAACGTCTCCAAGCGCTTTGGAGGATTGTTGGCCGTGGCAGAGGTAACGTTTGACCTGCCGGCGGGTCAGATTTTAGGGCTGATTGGCCCCAACGGCGCGGGCAAAACCACCCTGTTCAACGTTATCAACGGCGTCTATGCGCCTACCGGAGGCCGGGTTATTTTCCGGGGGACCGACATCAGCGGCTGGCAGCCATACGACGTGGTGCGGCTGGGTTTGGCTCGAACTCATCAAATTGTGCGACCCTTGAACGAATTGACCGTGCTGGAAAACGTAATGGCCGGCGCGTGCTACGGGCATGAACAGCACCCGCTTCGTGAGGCCCGTGAAATAGCCCTGGAGGTGCTGGAGTTCGTGGGCCTGATTGAACGGCGCGGTATGCTGGCCTGGAGTTTGAATGTCGCCCAGAAAAAGCGCCTGGAGATGGCCCGCGCGCTGGCGGCCCGTCCCTATCTACTGTTGCTGGATGAGGTGCTGGCCGGGCTGAATCCCACCGAAATTGCGGAAATGGTCGGAGTGGTGCGTAAAATCCGTGAGCAGGGCGTAACCATCTTTATTATTGAACACGTAATGCACGCGTTGATGAATGTGTCGGACCGGGTGATTGTGCTGGACTACGGCCGTTTAATTGCCGAGGGGACGGCGGATGAAGTTGCCAATAATCCCAAAG
>JAJRTP010000304.1 GCA_024278255.1 Chloroflexota bacterium
ACATTAAAATGGTTACCGAAAAAGCCAGAGCCAATTTTAATGGCTCGCATTTTTGAACGGGTTTCACGGTTAGGGAGGATTCATTGTCCTCTTCCTGACCCTAATCCTTCGTAATTTGGCGAAGGTATTGCTTACAGAAGGCGTTAATTTTGCGCGAGAATTTAGGCCTCATACTCCCCTTGGCTACTGCATCAATCCGGCCTCTAATAAACGGTCATGGATGTCGTTGAATTGATCGGCTTGCGCCTGGGTGATACGGCCGTCTGCCACCAATTCCGCCAACATTTCCGCCTGCATATCGGCCATACCGCCCCGCATCTGGCCCCGCTGTCCGGCCATCACAGCATCCAGTTCGGTGTGTACGGCCGTAAACACATCCGCCTCTGCCTGAGTGATCACGCCCCGGTCAACAGCAGCAGCCAGCATCTCCGCCTGCTTCTCCGCTTCGGCCGCTGGATCAAACATAGCCCCACCCATCCGCTGGCCCGGCGTCACCTGACCACTGCCCAAAGCGCGGACATAGTTGATTACATCCCAACGGGCTTCTTCATCCAGGCTGCCCTTCCAGGCAATCATGGCCGAGTTGAACGGTTCCATCGCCCCGCCTTCGCTGATGCGCCAGAACAGGTAATCGTCGCCCAACATCTGGCTGGTGTGGGCAATAGGCGCCGGGGCGGGATCGAGCGACGCGCCGGCCGGGCCATCCCCCATGCCGCCATCACCGTGGCAGGTGGCGCACAGGTTGGCATAAGTTTCCGCGCCGCGCGCCAGCGATTCTTCGTCAGCCGGGATAGGGTTGGTCAGACCGGCGTATTCGGCGGGTACAGTTGCCATGTGGCGGGCCATCATGCCGCTGCCCGGCCCCATGCCGTTGCCCATGCCCATGCCGCGCCGGGGCACGGCCGTAACTGCACTTTCAGCCACAGGAAGATTTTCGGAAACGGCCGTAACCTCCTCAACCGTATCAGACGCACTGCAAGCCGCTAATACGGCCGTGAACATGATCAACATCAAAACAGCAAATTTCTTCATCTTTAACTCCTCGTAAAAATGGGCGATTTACAAAATCGCCCTACAACAAAAAAGGGAGTGTTGTTGTAGCAACACTCCCTTCAATAGTCAAAACATGTAAGCTATGGGGCTGTGTTGTAGATGCAGTCGCCACCATTGCCGCCCGCGCCGTGCTGACCGCCGCGGGTCATATTACCTGTGCCGGCAGCGCCTTGACCGCCCATGCGACCCTGACCACCTTGCCCGCCGCGATGACTTTGCATCCAATCTACCTGCTCCTGGGTGACGAGGCCGTTAGCCACAGCGTCCTGAGCGGCGTTCGCATGAATCGTGTCCATTACCGCCTGCAAATCGGCCAAATCCACACCTTGCGCCAGAGCTAAGGTAGCCAATGTTTCCCCGTTGGCGATGGCTGCTTCAAAATCAGTCACGCTCATCCCCAAGGCTTCGGCCAGAGCAGCGTGCATGTCTGCTTCGTCTACGGCCATGATGCCCAAACCGCCGCCATTGCCACCTGCTGTCTGCCCGTGCCGCTGGCCGCTGCCGGGTACGGTGTCGGGGTTAACGGGGCCTTGAGCAGATACGGCCGTTACGCCCACCAATGCTACGACTGCTACAAAAACTGCTAACAAACCTGTTATTGTCCAAAATTTTTTCATGATTTACTCTCCATTTTTCGGTTATGCGCTGGCCCATCTGACCACCGCTGTTTGTTTACTGAACTACCCAAAGAATAACCGGGAGGTATGAAGAGGATATGAAGAACTGATGTGCAGGGTATGTATTTGGGACGTGCTGCGTAAAGACGCGATATGTGTTGCGCTGGCTAACCTTCGGTTATACAACACAGCATCCGGCGGCAATGCAGGTAAAAAGATAGTATCAACAAAAAATCCGCCCCCCGGAAAGATCATTGGGGGGAAAGGTTGGACATCAGGCAACAGTCGTTACTTCTACACAAAACTGCTCCGAGAGTATCTGTCTTCCAGTAAAAACTGCTCCGTTACCTCCCAAATCAACTCCAAATAGGCATTAATGTCATGCCCTGCTTCAACTTCGATGAGTTGTACCTGCTCCGGATAACGGGCAGCATACTCACGGCTGTCGCTGATGGGCACAACCTCGTCCTGCGCGCCGTGAATGATGGCAATGGGGCATGGCGGGGGCGGCACGGTCTGGTAGAAACGGCCGTCCACCTCCAACGCATACCGCAGCTTCACCATCCGGTTAAAGCCAAAATGGAAAATCTCGCCGTACCCCCGCTCCCGCCATTCCGCCAGGGGCATCCCCACCCGCTCCCCGGACAGGTAGGTGAGCGCCGGAGCCAGAAGCAGCAGCCGCTTCACCCCACCAAACCGGGCTGCATAGTTCAAAGCGACCAGCCCGCCCATGGAACTGCCGATGAGGGAAACGGCCGTATCCCCCCTGTCCAGCACATACTGCCGCAGCCGGGCAATCATTCCCGTCACGGTCAGATATTCAAAATCAGTTGGTGTAGGGGAAAAGGGGAAGGCGTAAAAGTTGGCGTCGGTACGGCCGTCAAACTTGTCGCGGAGGAATTGGACTTTACGGCCGTTCGCCGACGAGGCAAACCCGTGCAGAAAAATCACCTGCTTCATTAGTCTTCCGGGGGATGCCAACCCGTTTTCACCCAATACTGACGCGCTTCAACCAACTGCGGACGGTTTAACTTTAATGCTGTTACTGTTGCTCGCCCTGTTGGGGTCAAGCCTACGATATGCCAACCCGTCTCACTCCAACGAAAATGGTCGTTCCATTCTTGCTGATTAGGGTGAAATAGCCGCACATTTTCCCCTGTTTGGGGATCAACAGCCGCAATTTTTTCACCCTTTATCAAGTTACAATCCCAACAGGCTGCGCACAAATTACCTGGATCGGTCGAGCCTCCTAAGGATTGAGGAACAATGTGGTCAATGGTCAAGGCAACGCCCATCAAACGCTGCTGTCCTTGACAATAACTGCAACGAAAACGAGATTTATCTCCAATCTGTTTTCGCAATTCGGGAGAAATGGCGCTCATTTACGACCGACTTTGCTCATCTGCCAGAGAATCAACGTTATAACCACGTTCCTGCAGAAGAGCGGCCGCTTTTGCCCGAACCAGCATCACCCGATTGAAAAAGTGAGACAACAATTCTGCTTCCGCCTTTTCCGCTTCCGTAAGCCCCTCCAACTGCTGTTTATCCACCAATTCCTGCATTCGTGCCGTTTTTTCATCCGGGGCCGTAATCCGTGCCGCCTGCCACAACTCATCATCTGTAAACAATGCCAACTGAGACAATTCATTTTCCAGATCAGGTGAAAGCTGCGCTTGTTCCGGCAATGACGCAGTAACAACGGCCGTCACCTCATCAGCCACAGAACGCTGCATCTGCTGCGAATTCTGCTGTATTTGCCGGTAAATTTTCTCTGGCAGGCTAATAGTAACTTGTTGCAAACTCATACGCGCCTCATTTCGTAAGTGATTGTCACTTTTATAGTGACAGTCACTTGCATCACATCACGACTTCAGAAAATTCCGCAAGACTGTATGCAGAATACCACCGTTCCGATAATAATCTACTTCGACCGGCGTATCAATGCGGCAGAGGGTATCGAATACAATTTCGGTACCATCCCCCTTCACCGCTTTCACCTGAATGGTTTGTCCCGGCTGCACATCATCTGCCAGGTTGAGGGTGGAGAAAGTCTCCGTGCCATCCAGGCCCAACGTGGTCACATTCTCACCGGCCACAAACTGCAACGGCAGGATACCCATCCCCACCAGATTACTGCGATGGATACGCTCATAGCTTTCGGCGATGACCAGGCGGATGCCCAGCAGGTACGGCCCTTTGGCCGCCCAGTCGCGGGAACTGCCCATACCGTAATCCTTACCGGCCAACACTGCCAGGGGTATACCAGCTTCTTTATATTGTAGGGAAGCGTCAAAAATAGCCATCACCTCACCGGTAGGCAAATAGGTCGTCCAGCCGCCCTCCGTGCCGGGGGCCAACTGGTTGCGCAGGCGGATGTTGGCAAACGTACCCCGCGTCATCACCCGGTCATTCCCGCGCCGCGAGCCGTAGGAGTTGAAGTACGGCGGCGGCACGTCATGTTCCAGCAAGTATTCGCCGGCCGGACTGGTGCGGGAAATAGCTCCAGCGGGAGAGATATGATCCGTGGTGATGGAATCGCCTACTTTGACCAGGACGCGGGCATTTTCAATGTTGCGGATGGGATCAACTTCCGGCGTCAGGGTGGTGAAGAAGGGTGGTTCCTGAATGTAGGTTGACTCTTCTTTCCAGTCGAACAGTTCGCCGCCGCTGATGGGGATGGCGTTCCATTCTTCATTGGCGGTGTAAACGTGGGCGTATTCTTCGCGGAACATTTCCGGGGAGATGGAGGCGGCCAGGGTTTGGGCTATTTCCTGACTGCTGGGCCAGATGTCTTTGAGGTAGACAGCACGGCCGTTCGGGTCATGTCCCACCGGTTCTGTGGTCAAATCAATATCCGTCGTACCGGCCAGAGCGTAAGCCACCACTAACGGCGGGGAGGCCAGATAGTTCGTCTTGGTGAGGGGACTGACGCGGCCTTCAAAGTTGCGGTTGCCGCTGAGAACGGCCGAAGCCACCAAATCCCCTTCCTGGATGGCGTTAGCCACTGGTTCCGGCAGCGGGCCGGAGTTACCAATGCAGGTAGTACAGCCAAAACCGACGATGTGAAAGCCCAACGCTTCCAGGTAGGGCATCAAGTCCGCCTTCTTGAGATAATCTTCCACCACACGGGAACCGGGAGCCAGGCTGGTTTTGACGTAGGGCGGCACGTGCAAACCGGCTTCGACTGCCTTCTTCGCCAGCAGTCCCGCGCCGACCATCACGCTGGGGTTGGAGGTGTTGGTGCAGCTTGTGATGGCAGCAATAACCACGGCGCCATGTCCGATTTCTTCGCTCTCGCCATTATTTTGCACAACGGCCGTGCGCCCCAACTCGGTCTCATTCAAACCAATCCCCTGGGGACCAACGGGAGCCAGCAGTGTTTTGCGGTACTGCTCTTTCATATCGGAAAGCACGATGCGGTCTTGCGGCCGTTTTGGCCCGGCCAGGCTGGGTTCTACGGTAGAAATGTCTAATTCGACGACGGCCGTAAATTCCGGTTCCGGCGCGTCAGCCGTGCGGAAAAGCCCCTGCGCCTTCGTGTACGCTTCCACCAGCGCCACATGCTCCTCCGTCCGGCCCGTATTCCGCAAATAGCGCAGCGTCTCATTATCTACCGGGAAGAAGCCTACCGTTGCCCCATATTCCGGGCACATATTGGCGATGGTCGCCCGGTCTGCCAGACTCAAATTGTCCAGGCCGGGGCCAAAAAATTCCACAAACTTGCCCACGACCCCTTTCTCGCGCAAAATTTGGGTAACAACCAACACCAGATCAGTTGCCGTGGCCCCTTCCGGCAGTTTACCCGTCAGGCGCATCCCCACCACATCCGGGGTTAGCATGTAGATGGGCTGACCCAACATCACCGCTTCCGCCTCAATGCCGCCCACGCCCCAGGCCAGCACGCCCAGGCCGTCAATCATCGTCGTGTGCGAGTCCGTCCCCACCAGGCTGTCCGGGATAGCGACCAAATCATCCCCCATCTGCCGGGTCATCACCACCTGGCCCAGATATTCCAGATTGACCTGATGGACAATACCGGTGGCCGGGGGCACAACGGAAAAGTTCTCAAACGCCTGCTGCCCCCATTTGAGGAACTCATACCGCTCCCGGTTACGCACAAACTCTTTTTCGGCATTGATGAACAGGGCGGCGGCGGAACCGAAGGTATCCACCTGCACGGAATGGTCAATCACCAAATCTACCGGTACCTGCGGGTTAATTTTATTGGGATCGCCGCCCAGTCGGGCCATGGCGGAACGGAGCGCAGCCAAATCCACCACGGCCGGCACGCCGGTGAAATCCTGCAGGATGACGCGGGCGGGCAGGAAGGGCAGTTCCACCTTTTCCGGCGCTTTAGCATTCCAGCGGGCCAGCCGTTCTACGTCTTCCGGGGAGACCAGATAGCCGTCACAGTTACGCAGCAGGGCTTCCAACAGCACTTTAATGGAGTAAGGCAGCCGCTCGACAGGCGCAACAGAAGCCAGCGCGTCGAGACGGTAATAGGACACAGTGGCGCCGGGCAGTTTGGCCCGTGCGCCGAAGGGATCAGATAGTTTTGTCATTTGAATCACCTCTTTTTTTAGTTTTCAGTTTTCAGTGTTCAGTTTTCAGTGGTCAGTGGTCAGCGGTTATTAACTGAACACTGCTTACTGAATACTGGTATTATAGCGGAATTGCGAGATGGGGAAACGGCCGTTACAATTCCCTCCCAAATTTCAAACAGGTACACAAAAACATGATTCAAGCCATCACCAGTTTACTCATTATGATAGTTGCCATTTATTTACTGGCAATTGTAACCGATGGATTCTTTATTGAAAGTCTGGATGCCATTGCCCGCAAGTTAAACCTGCCGCACAATGTCGCCGGAGCGTCGCTGATGGCTATGGGATCGTCCATGCCGGAATTATCTATTGCCCTGATTACGTTGATCCGCGCCGGGGGTGAGTACAGCGACATCGGCGTGGGTAATATTGTGGGATCGGCCGTTTTTAACATTTTGATCATTACCGGGGCGTCGGCTCTGATACGGCCGGCGCGTATTACCCGCCCCGTTATCATCCGGGACTGCCTGGTTTACACGATTAGTATCCTCCTACTTTTGAGCGTCTATGTGGATGGGCACGTTACCTTGAGCGAAACGTTGATTTTCCTGGGACTGTATGCCATCTATATTCTCATCCTCTTTTATTGGAACCGTCTCTTTCCTAATGGGGAAGATGGTGTGGAAATAATGGAACAGGAGTTGAAAGAAGAAATCGCTAAAGAAAGCTGGTTTCACCGGCTGACCACCGGCGTCACCCGCGGCATCGGTTTCCTGACCGGAGACGCACAAAAATCTTATGTGCGGGCTTTTGTGGTCTCTGTGGCTTTGATTGCCGGTCTAAGCTGGATACTGGTGGAGAATGCGGTTGTTTTTGCCAATGCCATTAACGTACCGCCCCTGCTGATTGCCCTGACCATTTTGGCTGGCGGCTCATCCGTACCGGATTTAATTGCCTCAGTGCTGGTTTCCCGCGAAGGCCGGGGTGAAATGGCGGTAACCAATGCTGTCGGTTCCAATATTTTTGATATTTCCATTGGTCTGGGGCTACCCTGGCTGCTGGTCTTGCTGGCCGGCCGGGATGCTGTGCCGGTGGGGACGGCCGGATTATACGTTTCTACACTGATTTTGCTGGGGACGGTCGTCGTTTTGTTTGTTTTTGCCAATACGGGCAAAGTTTTAAGCCGCCTGGAAGGGGGAATTTTAGTAGGCTTGTATGTGGCTTACGTACTGTGGGCCTGGCTGCAAGGGGTTTGATAAAAGTCAAGGGGTTTCTGATAGGAAAGGCTCAATAATTTTACAATCCGATACAGATTTCTCCCTATCAACATAATACAACGTCATATGACGCCACGATATTTGTCTATTGTCGAACACTTTTACACGTTGTAATTGACAAAGGAACATTGGATCGTCATAGCCTCCGCGTAACCGACGTTCTTCTACTGTCAACATATTTTCAAAATCAATTATGTAATCAATCTGTCGATTGGATAAATAGAGCGGTAAAGTATTGCTTATTACAAAAGGATAAACTTCATTGTTGACTAAACCATCAAGGTTGATGACATTCCCACCTTGATAATACCCAATAATGCCCGCATTCCAGGCACCAACCCTGGCATCTAATCCATTTTGATGCAAATATTTTCCGGCAAGTAACATAACTTGCTGATGAGGCCAGGGCGCATGGAAGGAGTTGATGGGATATAACCTCCAAACATTGAAAACGATGGCAGCCAAGATGACAACCTGCAATAATAAGGAAATACGGCCGTTTATCATCTCGATTAAGTATTTTGACGTCACAAAGAAAATTACCAGCATTGGTATCACAAGATTGGCCGTATACCAGGGTTGAACTGAACCACTATATGAATAAAATAATACATACCCTATACTGGCCATTCCTGATGCAATCAACAATACTGTCTCATTAGCGTTAAATTTATTCGGTTGAATTGTTTCTATTTTGCGCCTCTTAAAAATTATCACCAACAGAATCCCCGCCACCACAAGTAAACCTACTACCCCAATAACATTCTCAATCAAAAACAAAGAACCGAAATAATTTTTACCTTGTATTTGTATCCAGTAGGTTTTTATTCTGGCGCTTGATTGTAAAAAATCACCGGTGAAAAAATAATTGTGCGTAAAAATAACTAGGACACCAATAACGGTGCCTAACAGACCAGCTATTGGTACATAAAACAACTTCTTGTTTTTGTCACGCGATTTCAAATAATATAAAAAAGCTG
>JAJRTP010000305.1 GCA_024278255.1 Chloroflexota bacterium
CAGTGATTGGCCCACGATTGAACAAGAGCAACAACCCCACGCCACGCACGCCCAAGCAAAACTAACGCGGCAGTTTGTAGAACCGTTTCGGGGACACACGGCCGTAACCGGCATCAATCAGTCAATGCTCAACGGCGTGGAACTGGATGAGATGTTCAGCGCCGCCCTGCGCTGCCACTGGCCGGATTTCACCTCTACGGAACCGCTGCCCCGCGTCCTGCAGATTGATAGCTGGGTAACGTCCCTGGCTGATTTTGCCGCCGTGTCCGATATTGCCACCGCATTTTGGCCGGAACATGAGGTTGTGTGGGATACGGCCGTTACCGAACTCCGCGCCATCTTCCAGGACGGCCGTCTCCTCCAATTCCTCAGCCAAATGCGCGGCCAACCGATTGAGCAAGACATCATCATTATGCCCAATCTGGTCTATCCGGCGCTCAGCCCGGTATTGGCGACCACACAAAACAGCCTTACCCTGCTCCTGCCGCCGCCCAAAGCGGTAGGCGAATCGCCGCCCTGGCCTTATGATGAAGGGGTGGGTTGGGTGACGGCCGTTACCTGCCGCCAGTTAGCCGCATACCTGTTGGCCGATAAACTGGCCGAACTAAACAAGGCACAGCGCAACCTGCTCATCCACGCCATCACCACCCTTTGCCTGGAACAAACCCTGGACGAATTTGAAGGGCAAGCCTATCTACTGCGCACTACCAAAGAACAAAACCTGCCGGAATTACCATCCCTGGTAGAAAAGTTACGGGAGACAAACCCCAACCAATCATTTATCGTGTTGTTTACATAATCGGGAGGAAGGATTATGGATTACGAATATATCATCACAAGTACAGACGGCCGTGTCGGAATCGTCCAGTTCAATCGCCCCAAAGCCCTCAATGCCCTGAATCGGGGGCTGATGTCAGAATTGATGGATGCGCTGGATGCCTTTGACGCCGACGACGACATTGGCTGCATGGTCATCACCGGCAGTGAAAAAGCGTTTGCCGCCGGGGCGGACATCAAGGAGATGGTCAACGCCACCCCTGCGGCCATGCTGGATAACCCGTTCATTGATTATTGGGACCGCCTGCGCCGCATTGGTAAGCCGGTAGTCGCTGCCGTGTCCGGCTTTGCTCTGGGCGGCGGCTGCGAATTGGCCATGGCTTGTGACATGATCATTGCCAGCGAGACAGCCCGTTTCGGCCAGCCGGAAATCAACCTGGGCATTATCCCTGGTGCGGGGGGCACGCAGCGGATGACGCTGGCAGTGGGTAAAGTGCTGGCAATGGATATGGTGTTAAACGGCCGTTTCCTCACCGCCGAGGAAGCATTGCAGCACGGCCTCATCAATCGCATCGTCCCCACCGAACTGTATCTGGAAGAAGCGGTCAAATTTGCCGCAGAGATTGCCGCCCGCGCCCCCGTCGCTCTGCGTTTGGGCAAGGAAGCGGTCAACGCCGTCTACGAGATGCCTTTGCAGGCCGGTCTGGCTCACGAGCGCCGCCTCTTCTACATGCTTTTCAGTACGGAGGACCAGAAAGAGGGGATGGACGCCTTCATCAACAAACGGCAGCCGGAATGGAAAGGGCAATAAGTTGGCACTGGCGCTAATCACCAGAAAAAGCAGCTATACGGCCGTTAACCGCCCCCGGTTCGCTTGATAATTGGCCCACATCATAGTGGGCAGCAAAAGAAAGGGCAAAGGCAAATACATAATTGGATGTTCCGTATCCCCCTGCACGGATGCCAGGAACAGCGCCCACATCCCCACAATGCTGCCCAGCAAAATCAGGGCCGTCCACAAATCACCGCGCCGCCATTTGCCGCTGATGGCTTTCAAGACCAGAAAGAGGGGGATGTACATGATAATGTAGTTGGTCGTGGCGGTACGCACGACAACCATGTTAGTGATGATCAGGGTCAGGCTGATGATAATGAGGAACTGGGGAGACGACAGGGGGAGCTGCCACAACTTGCGCCACTGCCAGATGAGATAGGCCATCAGCAGCAAAATCAAGCCGTTTTCTACCGGTTTGCCCAACCAGGGCCAATAATAGCCCGTTACCACCCACAAAGAGGAGCCGGTAAAGGTATACGCCGGATAAAATAACACCTGATCCACAAAACTGAACAACCAGCCAGACAACAGCACAAAAGAGAGGCCAGTCAAGAGCAGCATGGCGGCGATAAAGCTGCCAATGAAATGCCAACGCCGCTGCCCCACCGCCCAAATCAGCAAGGCAATCACCAGTAAAAAAGTCATCTGCGGCTTGATGGTGGAGAGGGCAAGCAGCAGTCCGGCGGCTACATCCCGGTCATGCTTTAAGGCCAGCAGCGCAGCCACCATTGCCAGATAAACCGGCCCGGCAAACTGGCCCAAAATGACGGTGCGGCTGCTGTTGTAAAAGAAGATGGCCCAGATGAGCGTGATGGCTAATAACCACAGAGGCATTTTCCATTCGACCAGTTTCAAGGTGAGGAGTACGGCCGTAACCACCGACAACATCACCAAGGCCAACCACACCGGCTGCGCCCACTCATAACTGAGCCAGGAAATGGGAAGCAAAAAGAAAACGGTGTAGAACGGGTAGACAAAAAGCACCTGGTCTTCTTCCGGGATGGCGGGACGGCCGTAAATCCCTTCTTGAATCGCCAACGTTGCCGCCTCGGAATACGGGTCAACCCCTTCTTGCCAGAACAACTGCGCTCCCCGCCAACGCGGGTAAAAATCATTGGCTCCCGGTACTTTAGCGGTAAAAGAATTACGCAAGCCAATCACAACCAGACCGAACAACAGCAAACCAAAAATAACTACAATCCCATACTTCATCGTGCGCTGCTGCATCAATCAACCGCCCCCTTTTAACGCATACAACGAATAACCGCCTTCTCCAATCATTACCGGCGTTAAATATTCATTTTGCAAACGGGCTAACATTTCATCTCCTGGTACAAGCCGGTTCCCACCGCTTTCCTGTAGAAAGTTCAACCCCGTTTCAAAAATCAGCAGATGCGTCACACCCTCATTCCGCCAGGCTTCCACCACCTTGTCCACCGAACCGTAAAGATATTCTGAATGGGCCAATTGATCCAGGAAAATATCCGGGCGGCAGTCTCGTTCACAATAATAGCTGCGCGGTTCATAGAGGAATAAAATGACCGCATCTGATGGTAATTCATTGATAGCCTGCATTGCCAAATAATGCCCATTTATGGCCCGTTGCAAGGTAACTTCGCGGCTGTCACGGCCCAACACATAATTGTATGGGGCAGATGACAACAACTGTACGCCCTGAATAATCAGGTTCAAGAACAGGGCAAACGCCAACGCCAGTCCCACAAATCGCTGCAAGGAAAATTGGGGATGGTCAAACCGGGCCAAGTCCTGCCATAGCCAGGCCAATACCGGGCACAAGGCGATAAATGCGGGCAGCAAAAACCGGCTTTGCCACAAATGAGAAGAGGAAATAACACCGGTCATCCAGAAAAGATATTGTATCAGAGCAAAGAAGAGCAGTTGGAAAAACGGCCGTGGCGCAGACCGGCCCAATTTCGTCACCACATACACCAAAATCAACGGCAAAAATATCAGGAAAAACGGTCCGACCGGCCCATCCTGCGTGGCATCCTTCAACCCCAAAGTGATGTCATACGGCAGGCGCAAGAAGGCAATGGGATTAAAGCCAAGCCCGGTACCCGTTTCCGGAAATGATGCGGCCCGAAATTCATCCCAAAACACGCCGCCAAAAACAAACGGGTACACCGGATTGCCGGTAAAAATCATGTTTTTGATGTACCAGGGCAGGGCGATCAGGGTGACGGGAATGACGAAAGCGAGCAACGGCCGTATCCCCCGCCGCCACTCCTTCCGAAATTCCCACAAAAGCAGCACCCCGATAATCAGCGGCGTGATCAAACTGTTATACTTCAAACCCAGCGCCAACCCGGCCAGCGCCCCGCTTAAAACCAGCCAGCGCCAATTTTCCCCTTTTTGCCATTGAAAGAAAGCCAGCAGCGCCGCCACCTGGTAAAAAGCCAATGGCAAATCGCTGTACGCCTGCGTTGACAAAATGAGCGGCAGCGGCGCAGCCAACAAAAATAAGACGGCCATCCAGCCCTGTTTCACCCGCAAATAATCACGGGCAATAACGTACACCAAACCGGCCAGCATAAAATAGTAGATGAAGTGCAGCAGTTTGGCCGCCACGTCTCCCCTGATAGCCATCGCCAGCATGAACAACATTTCCAGCAAAGCAGGATAATTGAGCGGCGCTATGTCCGTGCCCGGCCGAATTTGCCCGGCTGCCAGATACAGTTTGGGGCCGGTCAGATGGTACGAGAGGGCGTCCCAACTGAGGGGTGGCAGCAGCGCTTGGAGCAACGCCAAAAACAAAACTACGCCCACATAAATCAAAATCAAGGTGGGGGGGCGCGACGGCCGTATCCCCCGCAAAAATCGCCCAGACTTCCAGCCCGTAAGCAGCGTCAACACAATGAGAAGCGCGTAAAACAGCGCCGGTTGCAGCCATCCCGCCAAACCGAGAAACAACACCAGCAGCCCCAACGCGCCAAAACCCAAACCCAGCCCATACAACAACAACGCCAACGCCGACTCAGAATGGATCTTAAGCCAGGTCAGTAGCCATAACCCCACACCCAGTGCCACAAAAGCCAGCCACAACGCCGCCGCTATGTCCAGCAGAGAGCGCAGCAAGGCCGGAAAAGAAAAAGAGAAATCCAGCCACACGGCCGTATTCTGTGCCAGCGCCAGCGCCTGATCCAGGGAAGACGGCTTCTGCACCACGTAATAGGCACTCAACACAAAAAACATCCACAGGACAAACAGGGTAACGGCCGTCCATTTCACCCAGGGCGATTGCAGCCAGGCAAATCTGCCAGTATAAAGTTTGTTTTCCGTTCCATTTAGCATAAAAACTCAATCAAATTGGGGATTCATTAAACCAACATGCTGCCGCAAAGATTGTACCTCATCATCATACGAAATGAGTACCGGCAATTCAATACACTTTTGTCATATTTAGACAAGTACCGCACATCTGGGAAAGTCTACAGTACTACTGCAATCGTGATCATTAACCCCTTTTTACGCCAAAATTCACACCTTTTATACCGGATTATTCCACCCATCTTGTTATGATGTCACCCGCAAGAGGCGAAAAACATGATAAAAACACCCCCTGAAAACGGGGAACAATGCAGTGGAGACAATTATGAAGTACAAAACCCTCACCCTGTTGGGACTTATTGCTCTGACCATACTCATCACTCTACCCCAGATAAGTTTCGGCCAAACTGACATCCCGCAAGAACTACAATTCAATGGCGCAGATTTTGCCGCCGGCAGCGGCGACGGCTGGGCCATTACGGCCGACGGCCTGACGTTAGCTGATGGCTGGGACACGGCCGTCTACACCTCTCCCGAACTCACCGCCCCCCTCCCCTTCAACGCCGCCGTCCCCCAATGGCTGGCCAATATCCCCGACGGGGCCAGCCTGACCGTCACGCTGCGCACCCGCCCCGTCAACGGCGCCTGGACAGAATGGCAGGACAGCGACATCCAGGCTGACTGGATTACGCCTGACGACCCGCTGCTCATCGGTGAAATGCTTTTCGTGCCCAATGCGGACGAACTGCACCGGGTCATCCAATACCGCGTCAGTTTCAGCCGTTACAGCGGCGATCCCGCCCCCGTTCTCAACCAGTTCAGCCTCATCTTCATAGATTCCACGGCTGGGCCAACCACAGAAGAACTGATTGCCCAGCAATCAGCCATCAACGCCCAGCAGGCCGGCAGCCAAAGCACCAACTTGAACAACCCCCGCCCCACCGTCATCAGCCGCGACGTCTGGTGTACCAACGCTGACTGCGACTATGATCCCAGCGGGCAAATTTACCATCCCGCCAGCCACATGATCGTCCATCACACCGTCTCCTCCAACCAGGGGCCGGATTACAACTGGGCGGCCGTAGTCCGGGCCATCTGGAGCTACCACACCTACACCCGCGACTGGGGCGACATAGGCTACAACTACCTTGTGGATATTAACGGCGTCATTTATGAAGGGTATCTGAATGAAGATTACGAGAATCTGGACGTGAAAGGCATCCACGCCTCCGGGGCCAATACGGGCAGCATGGGTGTCTCGCTCATTGGCACTTTCACCGCCCCGGATTATTCCACGCCCGGCATTGCCCCCTCCGAACCGATGAAAGAATCCCTGGTCAGCCTGCTCTCCTGGAAGGCAGAACAGCGTAATATCAACGTGTATGACGCCAACGACAGTCTGCCCTACATTGATTGGGGGCTGCCCACGCTGATGGGCCACCGAGACGTTTATGGCACCACAGAATGCCCCGGCGATCAGGCGCACGCGCTGCTGCCCTGGCTGCGGGATCGGGTCGCGGCCAACATTGGCTTGGTGGACCCCTTCACCTATGTCGAGGAAACAAGTCCGGCTTTCAGCAAAGGAGGTACAGCCTGGAATGTCGGCCCCAATGAATGCGGTAACAACGGGCATAGTTACTATGCCTGGTCTACTACCGATTCCAGTAATAATGTGTGGGGGGAGTGGCAGTTGGGCGTGCCGGAAGACGGCCGTTACCGCTTAGACGTCTACGTCCCCCGCTGCTACACCCGCGCCCCGGAAACGGAAGGGGCAGTTTACACCGTCACTTCCGCCGCCGGCAGCGAGACTGTCGTCATCAACCAGGACGCCGAAGTGGGCTTGTGGATTACGTTGGGCGAATATGATATGTATACCGCCGGCAGTAACCGCCTGCGCCTGACCAATGTGACGACGACCGATTCCGGCAGCGGCGTCTGGTTTGACGCTGTGCGCCTGCTGCGTGTGGGGGATACCACGCAAACGGCCGTTAGCAACACCCTCCCCACAGACAATACCTGGACAAATGATCCGGCTATCACTTTCACCTGGAACATTACCTCCGTCACGCCCATCCAAAGCACGGGATTACAAATCAGCAGCAATGCTGATATGAGCAATCCGGCAGTGGTTGAATCGTGGCCCACGGCCGTTTACAGCAGCACCCAAACGTTGGCGCAAGATGGGGCGTATTATTGGCAGGTTACGGCCGTCATCAGCCAAACAAACGGCATGACAACCACCGTCCCCTCCACCCCCACCCTGTTCGGCCTGGACAGAACCGTACCCACCTCCACCATTTCCGCCATCTACGAAATCCCCAACACCGGCTATCTGCTCTTTCTGGATGGGAATGATCCCCTTTCCGGGATTGGCAGCTACAGCCTTGATTACCGCGTTCAAGGCGATACAGCCTGGACAAACTTCGCCAACACGTCCGGCAACAGCGTCATGTTCACCCCGCCGGCCGCCAGTTCAGCCAACGAAAACCAGACCTACGAATTTCGCAGCCAGGCGCTGGATCGTGCCGGAAACAGTGAGCCACCCCATACCCAATCAGATACAGACACAGATCAGGCAATTCTCCTGCCCCATGCTATAATGTTGCCAATTATCCTGAGAGAGTAACCGATAATTTTCCCATAAACGTACTCTCACTTTGGAGGAAAGGAGAATGGCACACGTTGAGCAAGTAGACGTACTGATTGTAGGCAGCGGCCCGGCGGGGTCATCCACAGCCCTGCATCTAATAAAAAGCAATCCTGAATGGGCCGGCCGGATTGTCATGGTGGACAAAGCGGTTCACCCGCGGGAAAAATTGTGCGGCGGCGGGCTGACCCATCTGGCCCAAAACGTTCTCATCGAACTGGGCCTGCCTCTGGACGTACCTTCATTTGATGTCAAACATGTACGCCTGACTTATGAGGGCAAATCTTACTCTTTTCACGGCAATCCGGTCTTTCGCATTGTGCGGCGGGATGAATTTGACCA
>JAJRTP010000306.1 GCA_024278255.1 Chloroflexota bacterium
ATGGGCGTAAAAGTAGAAGAGGAGGGGCGAAGCTACGGCTAACGCCGCGCCGCCAAACAAGAACACCTGCCGCCAGCGCAGTCGCCACGCCTGCCGGTTCAGCAATACTGGCAGCAAGCCCGCCAGCAGCAAAACGGGGAACAGCCGCGCGGCCAGATAGGTGTAGGCTGTCAGTCCCGCGCTCACTCCGGCGAATAAAATCCAGGGCCAGCGATTGCGGTGCAGGCCGCGCAGCAGGGCGGCTACGGCCAACGCCTGCCATAATGGTTGGGTAATGGCTCGAAACCCCAGGCGGCTGAGCAGGATGTGCCAAAAACTGATTGCCAGTAAAGCGGCAGCCATCAAGGCAATGCGTCGATCCCGGAAAATCTCCATCCCCAGCCAGTAGGTGGCGGCTACGGTGATGATGCCCACGAAAGCGGCCGTCAGGCGCAGGGCAAAGACGGACTGCCCCAGCAGGCGCATCATCCCCCCGGCCAGGTAAAAGAAGAGAACTTCTTTGCCGGTGTAGCTGCTGATGAATAACGGCCGTTCCCCCTCCAGCCCAATTTCCGCCGACAAAACCCCGTTGGCTGCTTCATCAAAATGTACCCCCGGCGGGATGTCCACCAGTTCCGGGATGCGCAGCGTGGCCGCTACCATCAGGCAGAAGAGCATAAAGAGCAGGGCGTGGTACCGGTTAAGATGGCTCATGGGTGGGGATTTTAACGCCGGATGGGATTAGTGTCGAAAGAGGTGGGAATTGGGGCAATCTAGTAGATTGACTCAATTTTAGGAATAGTGAAATAAATCACTTGCGTAGGTTTTGCGTAGGTTCGGCGTAGGCGCGGCGTACAGCCCCCGACGCCGCTTTGTACTAGAATAGTTGGCGAAGGGTAAAAAATCTCTTCTTCTTCTCCTCCTTTTAACGAGAGTCAGGTTTCGGCGTTCCTGACTCTCCACAAAAATTCCGGGCTGGCTAATTAGCCAGCCCGCTTTTTGTTATGAGTACAACAGATTGAGAAAGGAACAGATTTTTCCGGGAAAGGCCGTCTATTCCTTTCCCAATCTGCTGTAATCCCCCAAAGTGCAGTTGCGATACGCAATACGCAATACGTCAAGTATAATCCCGCCCCATGTCTGACAATGCCAACGAAAATGCGCCGGAAACGGAAACGGCCGTAACCAGTAACCGCCGCCAGGTATTTATGGCTGCCGGATTGGTAGGTGTGCTGGTCTTGCTCAGCAGGGTTATCGGACTGGCCCGGCTCATGTTTGTCCGGTCTGCCTTGGGGGCGGGTACGCTGGAAGCGGAGGCGTTCGAGATTGCCAACTGCATCCCGGAAACTGTCTTCCTGATTGTGGCCGGGGGCGCAGTGGGGGCTGCCTTCATTCCTACGTTCACTGCCTATTTTGCCCGGGATGACGAACGGGGCGCCTGGCTGCTGTTTTCCCGTATTCTCAATTTGGTTGTGGCGGCCGTTACCATTTTAGCGCTTCTGGCCGTGATTTTTGCCGATGATTTGATCCTCTTCCTGGCGGGGCCAAAGGTGGCGGCTGATCCGGCCCTGCTGCCACTGACAGTTTTTCTGATGCGGATTATGCTGCTGTCTACGATTATTTTTGGAGCAAGCAGTGTGATTATGGCAACATTGAATGCGCGGCAGCATTTTTTCTTACCGGCGCTGGCTCCTTCTGTTTACAATTTGGGGATTATTCTGGGCGGGGTTGTGTGGTTGGTGGGGGGACGGCCGTTAACGGCCGTGGGGTTTGCCGTAGGTACAGTCGGGGGCGCATTAGGCCACCTTCTCATCCAACTGCCAGGGCTGAAGATGAAGCAAGCCCGTTACACACCCTCCTTCAAAATAAACGATCCCGGCGTGATTCAGGTTCTCCGGTTGATGGCCCCGCGCGTTTTGGGGTTATCGTTCAGCCAGATTAATCTGATCATTATTACCCTGCTGACCAATTCGATGGTTTTGGGCAGTCTGGTAGCCCTGAACACCGCCTTCCGTCTGATCATTTTGCCCCAGGGAATCATCGGGCAGGCGTTGGGTATTGCTGCCTTTCCCACGATGGCGGCGCTGGCGGCCCGTTCCGCCTATGATGAGATGCGTCAGATTTTGGCAGATTCGCTGCGGCTGCTGGTCTTTTTGGGTTTGCCGGCCTCCGTCATCTTTATGTTTCTCGGCGGGCAAATTATCACCATTTTGTTTGAACGGGGGATGTTTGATGCAGAGGCGACATGGCTGACGACCAATGCCCTGTTCTTTTACGCCCTGGCCCTTATTCCGCTGATGGCGCTGGAGGTGACCGCCCGTACGTTTTATGCCTTGAAGGATACGTGGACGCCGGTACTGGTGGGAGCGGCACAAATCATTTTTATGTGGGGCTTGAGTATCTGGCTTAGTCAAACATTCTTCCCGTCACTGGGGCTGCTTTCGTTGGGCGGGGTAGCTTTGGGCTTCAGCATCTCGAATTTTCTGGAAGTGGGGCTGCTGTTACTGTTGCTGCGGCGTAAGATTGGGGGGCTTGACGGCCGTTCCCTGTTCAACGGTTTCTGGCGGATGGGATTGGCCAGTATAGGTATGGCTTTTACCATTATTCTGACTTCCCAAATGCTGGACGAGGCGAACATCTTTCTGCAACTGCTGCTTGGTTTCTTAGTCGGTGGTGTTGTTTATATGGGGCTGTGTTATTTGCTGCGGTTATCGGAATTGCGGCGGGTGATGGAGTACGGCCGTCAACGGTTTATACGTTGATTTTTCTTTCGAGTAAGAAATACACTGCCATCTCCAAGAAAACAAAAAACCGGCTTGTGCCGGTTCCGTAGTCTCGCTTTTAAATTGGTTCGTTCTCAAAGAATGACCAATTTTGGGGTGGTTGCCTAATTGCCCGCGGATAAAGCTGTCCCTGTCATCGTTAAAGTGGAACGAGTCATCAGTTCACCGTTAACCCAGACATCCAAAGTATATTCACCCGCCTGGAAGCCTTCTTCCGGATTGAAGTAAATGTAACCGGGGCCGTCAGAGCCATATTTCCACAACTCGTTGCCGCCTTCCAAAACTTCGCCGTCACGACGCCACACCCAGGCCCACTCCATACCATCTTCCATGCCATCATAAGAGAAGGTGGCGTATATAGTGTAGGAACCGACGCTAAAGAGACGGGTGGCGTCTATTGCTTCATAATTGTCAGTAATGTCTGTAGAGAAACTGATTTCACCCAGGTCGGTAGTTTCGTTCAACTCGGCAGTTGGCTCAAAACGATCAAACTCTTCCGGCAGTTCCAAAACGGCCGAAATCAAGTCGTTAGCGCCAGCGCCATAAGGATCAATTGTGGTAGAAGTCAGGTCGGTGTTTAAGTCGGCTTGGGAAACAAATTCAATGGTGGGGGGAGTGGCTTGTTTGACGAGTTCCTGAATATCTTCGTCGGCCGGTTTAGCGTTGGTTAGCACGGCCGTTAACTGGATGTCATTCTGAGGGGCTTGCATGGTACTGGCCATAAAGACGGCCGTAATCACCAGCAAAACCAAACTGAACACAGAATAGGTCTGCAAACGCTTTTCTGCCTGACGCCGCATAAAGTAGTAAGGAGAACTCTTCATCTCCCGCCACGACTTAACCACGACGGCCGTTGCCAGAAAAACAAGTAAAAATAATATCCCCAAAATCCACGGGGTTATGGTGCCGCTGATGCTGTTTAGCAAATTAAATAGTTCCTCTTCCCATAAGATTAACCTTCGCCATTATAAAACCTGTTATCATTACAGGCAAGAGTTAGTTTGACATAAGAGTGTTAGAAGTACGTATGTCACCGATTTGCCGCCTACAAGACCCCTTACCAGGGTACTATTTCTCCTTCTTCCTTCTCGTTCAAAAAGACCAAAATCTCATTTATGGAGAAAAAATCGAGATTTGGCTATTTAAATCATCTTTGCGCGGCTTTATGTCAATACATTGCTCATATACTACAAATATTACCTGAAATCTTCGCGATTTTTGCTCAAAAAGTAAGGTTTTGCCGCAATTTGCCCTTTGGAAATTAGACCTTACAATTGGCCTATGATAGAAATCAAGACATTGGTGAAAAATTACGGATTGAACCCTGTTTTACGTGGTGTTAATTTACACGTTCAGGCCGGCGAGTTTGTCACACTGGTAGGGCCGAATGGCGCCGGCAAATCCACCTTGATGCGGATTGTTTCTACATTATTAAAACCTACGTCCGGCTTGGTGGAAATTGGGGGTTGGGCTTTGCCCCGTCATAGTGATCGTGTCCGTCGTTATATTGGCCTGGTTTCACACCAAACGATGCTTTATGCAGATTTGACCGCGCAGGAGAATTTGCTGTTTTTCGCCCGGCTCTACCAATTGGACAATGCTGATGCCCGGGTGGCCCGGGCCATCAAATATGTGGGGCTGGCTGCCCGGCAGCGTGATCCGGTACGTACCTTCTCGCGGGGTATGATGCAGCGCCTGACAATTGCCCGGGCCACGCTGCACGAACCGGATGTACTGCTGCTGGATGAACCGTATACGGGGCTGGATCAGGATGCCAGCCAATTGTTGGATGATTTATTGCGCCGGGAAGTGGATTACGGCCGTACCATCCTCATGATCACCCACGACCTGGCTCACGGCTTGAATCTGTGCGACCGCACCGCTATCCTCAACCGGGGCAAAATTGTGTGCGAAGTTAACAGCCATGATATTTCCAGTTCCGCTTTCCTGGAGCTTTACGCCGACCATACCCGGCATCAAAAGAAAAAGAAGCAAACAACATGAGCGAACAATCTGTTTCACCTTCCCTGCCCGGCGCGCCTTCATTTTTTACGGCCGTCAAAGCCATCGTCTGGAAAGATTTACGCATTGAGCAACATACCCGGCAAACATTGAGTCTTATGGTCATGTACTCCCTCGTCACCGTCGTCATGTTCAATTTTGCCCTGGAAGCCAATCTGGCGGCAGCGCGGGATGTGGCCAATGGTTTGTTATGGGCCACCATTTTGCTGGCCGGCACGCTGGGACTACACCGTTCCCTGGCTTTGGAACAGGACAATCAAGCAATAGATGCTATCCTAATCGCGCCCATTGACCGGCGGGTCATTTATGTGGCCAAAGTCATCAGCGTCACCCTTTTCACCCTCCTTCTGGAAATTATCCTCGTCTTCATGTTCGTTGTCTTTTTCAACAAACCGTTCTGGCAGCCGGCCGTCCTCTTCATCCTGGCGTTGGGTACCATTGGTTACGTCGCGGCCGGCGTCGTCATCACCTCAATGGCCATCCAGACCCGGTCCAGAGAAGTTTTGCTGCCTATCCTTCTGTTCCCCATCGTCCTGCCCCTGATTTTGCCGGCCGCCATTGCTGTAGCCGAGTACATGACAGGGCAGCCAGAAATGACCCGGGTAACAAGCACTGTTTCCTTAGTATTAGCATATGATTTACTTATTCTGGCTGCGGGTTTTATCGCTTATCCATATGTTGTAGAATCGTAAGCAACAGATTTAGGAGTGTGTAACTATGTTCTTCACTT
Source organism: Chloroflexota bacterium (assembly GCA_024278255.1). GTDB lineage: Bacteria > Chloroflexota > Anaerolineae > Promineifilales > Promineifilaceae > JAJRTP01. The sequence continues at coordinate 5,515 of JAJRTP010000306.1, forward strand.
TACCGCGGATGAATAAAATTGTTCGCGTCCTCAATATTTTGGCTCTGGTACTCTTGCTCATAAATATTATCGTTGTCTTCTTTTACGCCCCGACAGAACGCACAATGGGGAATGTCCAACGCATTTTTTATTTCCACGTGGGCACGGCCTGGGTGGGCGCTATTGCCTTTTTTGTAGCCCTGGTAGCTGGCATTTTTTACCTGCGTAAACCCCAGGTGAAATGGGATACGCTCGGTTTATCCTCTGTAGAAATCGGCCTGGTTTTCCTCACCATTACCACGGCCGCCGGTTCTGTTTGGGGACGGCCGGCCTGGAATACCTGGTGGCTGTGGAGTCCGCGTCTGACGCTCATTACCATTGCCTGGCTGGTCTATGCCGCTTACTTTATGCTGCGCGGCGCGGTAGAAGATGCGGAAAAGCGGGGCCGTTTTGCCGCTATTTACGTCATTATTTCTTTCATCACTATCATTATGGCCTATGTCAGCATCCGTGTTTTGCGCGATATTCACCCGGTTGTGTTTGGCGGCACGGCCGATACGGCACAAGGGGCGGCTGAAGGCTTGCAGGAGTTTGAAGGAGGTCTGGAATCTATGCGTATGGGTTTGACCTTGCTGATGAGTACCATCACCTTTACCGTTATTTATCTGGCCTGGCTGTTTAATCGGATGCGCCTGCAATATCTGAAGGATGAAGTGGATTCGCTCAAGATACGTGTGGTGACTCGTTTACAGGGAGGTGGCACATGAGCGCATTTTTAGCTGTAGGGATTTTGTGGCAAACGGCCGTAACCGACGCCAATAAATTCAACCAATACCTTATTCTGGGCTACGCCGTCATGGGCGGCATTGCTCTCGTCTACATTATCACCCTGGCCTTCCGCCAGCGCAACATCCACCAGGACGTGCAATTGCTGCAAAACTTATTACAAGAAGACGAAGAAAACGAAGGATAATCCCGGTCAGTAGACCAGTTTACTTTTTTGTAACCTTTTTAGGGCATACTTCATCTAAGTAAACAGATCAACCGGAGAGAACTGTATGCAGAAAAGCTCATCTTTACCGCAGCCCTTACGCTCTTTATCCAAAGGGCAAAAACTGACCATTGGCGTAATCATTGCCGTCCTCGTTATTCTCCTGTTAGGCTCCTTCAACCAGCCGGAAGATACCGGCCCGGCAATAGGTTTGGCCGCACAGCCATTTCTGATATTAGCCATTTTGTCATTTGGCGGGGGGGTTCTGAGTTTTGTTTCCCCTTGCACCCTGCCCGTCCTGACTGCCTATTTTGCCTTTGCCTTCCAAAGCGGCCGTAAACAAATCGCCACCAATACTTTATCCTTCATGCTGGGACTGGCCACAACTTTTGTTTTATTCGGCGCGGTCGGCTTTGCCTTGGGCAAAACCTTGCTGCGTAATCAAAATATTCTCTTACTGGTCGGCGGCTCTGTAATTATGGTAATGGGTGTCCTGAGCTTGTTGGGGCGTGGCTTTGGCGGAATTGATACCAGCGGCGCCGGTGGCGCCCAACCCCGCAGCGCTACTTTACGCGGCTCCTACTTGTTTGGTCTTACTTTCGCCATCGGCTGGTCCAGCTGTGTCGGCCCGATTTTAGGCACGGTGCTTACCTTCGCCGCAGCCTCCTCGACTGTTTGGAATGGGATGATGCTGCTCTTCATTTACACGCTGGGTTTGGGGTTACCTTTACTTATCGTCTCTACTTTCTTCGGCCGGCTGCCCCGTGACAGTTTCTTCTGGCGGCTGCTTCGGGGGAAAGGCTGGACGTGGAATACGCACGTTTTTGCCGTAGCCCTCGTGTGGGCGCTGGCTATCTGGCGCATTCTGGTGGCTGTATTTGAATATGCTTTCGACACCTATGACATTTTTGCCGGACAAACGTTCACCACCGCGCACGAAATCGGCTTGTTGGTTCTCGTCGTCATTGGCGCTGCTTTGTGGGCTTATACCAGCAGCGACAACAAGAAGGTTGCCGTCCAACTGCACAGCACCCAGCTTATCAGCGGCGCGCTCTTTATCATTATTGCCTTGCTGATGCTCAATGGCGCGTTGGCCAACATCAATACACTCCTCAGCCCGGAACTGTCTCTCTGGTTCGTAGAATTGGAGGAGAAGTTTATCGCTATATTTGGTCAATAGCGTCAATAATCTCCCACAATCATGTCTCAGGAAAATGAACTGCGTAAGCGTAACGGCCGTAATCCCCTCCTGTTCATTGGCGGCTTTATTCTGCTGGGATTAGCCATCGCCCTATTACTTTTTGGCGGCAGCTTGTTTGGCCGCAAAGAGGAAACGGCCGTCAACTTACCCCAGGTTCCAGCCCAGAGCAACTCGCTTCAGGCCGGTGAAATCAGCAGCAGCGGCCCTCTGGCAGTGGGAGACACAGCCCATGACTTCACCCTTCAGGATTTGGATGGCAACAACGTCAACCTGAACGATTTACGCGGCCGTCCGGTCATTCTTAACTTTTGGGCTACCTGGTGCGCTCCCTGCCGCATTGAAATGCCGGAACTGCAAGCCGCTTACGAAACCTACCAGACTGACGGCTTGGCAATTCTGGCCCTGGATCAGCAGGAACCAGCCGACATTGTGCGCGAGTTTTTTTATGGCCAGATGGGCTTGACCTTTACCCCGCTCCTGGACAGCGATGGTGCTGTTTCCGATAGTTACGGCGCGAACCGTATCTTCCCCACTACCTTCTTCATCAATCCCGCTGGGGAAGTGACGGCCATTCATCGCGGCCCTATGACCCGTTCCCAGATTGATGGCTATCTGGCCGAAACAATCCCCACAGGATAATATGAATTCCACACCGCCAGACGAAGCAGTAAACGGCCGTACCCAAACCCTGGCCCACAATATCAACCGGGCCGCTGCCGGTTTCAACAACCACTGGCTGGCTGTCATCAACATCCTGGTAGCTACCTACGTCCTCCTGCCCCTACTGGCCCCCACTCTGATGAAAACCGGGCTGGAAACCCCAGCCCGCGTCATCTACACCATGTACAGTCCCATGTGCCACCAGATGGCCTCGCGCAGCTTCTTCCTCTTTGGCGAGCAGCCCGTCTACCCCCGCGAATTGGCCGGCACTAACTACACACCTTTGGAAGCCTACACCCCCGATTTGCCTGAATTTGCCGACGCCCCGCCGGAAAACTGGGCCAGATTTTTCCTGGCCGCCCGCCGTTTTGTGGGCAATGAGCAGATGGGTTACAAGACAGCCTTGTGTGAGCGGGATTTGGCGATTTACGGATTTGTTCTGGTGGGTGGTTTAGTGTATGCCCTGCTGCGGAAACGGTACAGGATACGGCCGTTGCCCATCCTCCTCTTCATCATCATTGGCATGGGGCCAATTGCTTTGGACGGCTTCAGCCAGCTATTCGGCTACTATGCCGTCCCTCTGGATGGCGGTGTGCCCCAGGGAGTTCAGGCTTCTATAGCCGCCATCTTCCCCCTGCGGGAAAGCCCCCCCTTCCTGCGCATCCTCACCGGTGCCCTTTTCGGCTTCATGCTCACCTGGCTCATCTTCCCCCACATCGAAGCCGGTATGCAGCCAAATAAAAAGGTCAACAAGTAGGCGCTAACAGCGCCTCTATCGACAAAAAATTGTCGATAGGAGCGGATGCCGGGATTTATCACGGCAGTGACTACGACCGAGATGAATCTCGGTATCCATCTTTTGTCAGCGTAGTCTGGCAAAAGACGTAGAAACAATAGGACGATTTACAAAATCATCCTACCAATCCAATTCGTTTATTCCCCAATTCGTTGTACTCATTCTGCCCATCTCCCCAAAACAACCACCGCATTATGCCCCCCCAAGCCAAAACTGTTTGACATAACAATATCAACGTCAACAGCCCGCGCCTCATTGGGCACATAATCCAGATCGCAGGCCGGGTCTGGATTTTCGTAGTTAATGGTGGGGGGCAAAATTCCCGCCTCAATGGTTTTCAGACAAAGAATAGCTTCCAACGAACCGCCGGCCCCCAATAGATGGCCGTGCATGGATTTGGTGGAACTGATGGGCAAATCATACGACTGCTCGCCAAAGAGCGATTTGATAGCGGCCGTTTCTCCCTTATCGTTCAAAGGCGTGCTGGTGCCGTGGGCATTGATGTACTGGATTTGTTCCGGTTCCAGCCCCGCGTCGTCCAGCGCCGCCTGCATAGCCTGTCTGGCTCCGGCCCCGTCTTCTGCGGGCATGGAGATGTGGAAGGCGTCGGCGCTGGCCCCGTATCCCAGCAGTTCGCCGTAAATAGTAGCTCCCCGCGCCTGGGCGTGGGCCAACTCTTCCAGAACCAGAATGGCCGCCCCTTCGCTGACAATAAAGCCGTCCCGCTCCCGGTCAAACGGCCGTGACGCCCTCTCAGGTTCATCATTCCGCGTAGAAATTGCCTTCATCACCCCAAAACCAGCCACGGCCGTAGGAATAATACACGCCTCTGCCGCTCCCGCCACCATCACGTCAACCGCGCCGCGCCGGATTAGGTTGGCCGCCTGGCCCAAAGCGTCATTGCCTGTGGCGCAAGCCGTCGCTACGGAAAGATTGGGACCGGTCAAATTATGATGGATGGAAATCATGGCTGCCGGGGTATCGGCCAACATCATGGGTACAAAGAAGGGACTGACCCGCTGCGGTCCCCGGTTCTGTACGGTATGGGCTGCGTCTACAATCGGTTCCATACTGCCCATACCGCTGCCCACGATAACGCCGACGTTACGGCCGTTTCCCCCCGCACTCGTCAATTGAGCATCTTCCAGAGCTTGCCCCGCCGCAGCCAAGGCAAACTGGGTCACCCGCGACATGCGCCGGGCATCCTTGCGACCAAACAACGCCACGGGATCAAACCCCTTCACCTCCCCGGCAATTTGCGTTTTGAAATCCGCGGCGTCAAAATGAGTAATCGGGCCAATACCGCTTTGACCCTGCTTGATATTTTTCCAAGTGCTTTCTACGTCATTCCCCAGCGGGTTGTACGTGCCCATGCCGGTGATGACAACCCGCCGCTTTTTCTCGTTCATACTGCCTCCAAAGGAAACGGCCGTAACAATTACGGCCGTTTCTCATCATCTATATTGCTTTATAACCCACCGGAGGCAGGGAAGATACGCCGTTATTCCTTTGATACTGTCATCACATAAACTGAACCAGCTACCCCATCTGCATCATACACCTTGATAAATACCACCATATCTTCACTGAATGTGTACGTCAACGTTTCAATTTCGCCAACGCCGCCTTCATCAGTTACATCTTGCAGCAAATTACTTTCCTGATCTTCCAGGGCAATGATCGCATCAAAATCAGTATACGGCTCTACTTCCAGCGTCAACGTTTGTCCCGGCAAGCCACGGATAGCGTATGCTATAAAACCGGATTCATCTGTAATCGCAGCCGTGGCGTCCTGGTCAGCCAGTTCAAAAACCGTATTGCCTGAACTGTGTAAATCCACATCATACGTACCGGTATTGTCGCCAAATTCAGTGTCCACTGAATTGTTCCCTACGCACTGATAAACACCGTCTTCCGGTACAATGAAGACATAAGCTTCTCCATCCAGAGTATCAAAGCCGCGCTCAGGAGCATAGCCGATGCCCTCCACGACAACGCCGTCTTGCTCCACCAGCACGGCCGTATCCAGCCCTTCTTCAGGCGAAACAATAATACCTACCATATCTCCGGCTACAGCAATGAAAGGATACACGTCGCCCACATCCATCTCATCTTCCGTCAGTTCCGCCGAAGCAAAAACAGAATTGCTCATGGGGTAGCCTAACGTCAGGTCAAAGGAACCGGTTGAATCTTCAAACCCCATGATCTGAATAGCGTATTCGCCATCGGCCGGAATATCGATTAGTATATTTTCATCGCCAAAAGTAGCGTCCCGCGTATTATCCAGAATAGAGTTTCCGGTAGCATCCACCACGTCCAGCACAGCGTCAAAATCATCGGAAACGACTACAACTGCACCAATCAGGTCTCCTTCAGCCGTGCTAAAATTCCAGGACGAAATAGCGCCGGATTCAGCCACTTCGCCGGACACAGTATCGCCAAAAGCAATGCCGCCGGATTCGCCGCCGGCGGGAGGCGTTCCCACTGTGCCCGCTTCACCAATACTCAAATCATACGTTCCGGTCGCATCGGCGAATCCGCTTACCACAATGTAATAGGTTCCGTCAGACGGCAAAGTCAGGCCCAATATTTCTTCCGTATCAAAACTATCATCTACTGGGCCGGCTTCCAAAATGGAATTGCCGTTTTCATCCAACACATCCACTATAGCATCCAGCGTATCATCAGGAGTAACCACAATGTCAATCGCTTCCCCTTCCAGCCCAATAAAATCCCAGGCGGAAATTGCACCTGCGGCCACCTCGCCGGATACATTATCGCCGTACAGCAGGAAGCCCTGGCTTTCCGGCACACCTTCGGCCGTTTGCCCGCTGCCTTCCTCTTCTGCGACCTCGGTCACGACAACCGTATTGGCAATGTCTTCGAAGATGGGCAAAACCTCATCTTCCATCTCTGCCGGGGCCATGCCGATAACGATACCGGCCCGGCCTGCGCCATCACCCTGGCCGATAATCAGGGCCATGTAGCCGGTTTGCAGTGTACCGTCATCAGCCGTGGCCTTCACAGTGGCTACGGCCGCATCCTGACCTTGAATGGTTACGGCCGTAGGCCCATCCACCACTTCCATATCATTACCGGCTATAGATTCATCTATCGCCATATTCAGGGCGGCCAGCGGGTCATCGCTTTCAAACTCATCCGTCGGCCCCGACAAAACCATAACCACAGCCCCTTCCTTACCCGGCTCTGCTTCATCCAGCAAATCCTCATCGGAAGCCAGAATCGTAAAACCAAACAAATCAGCCGCAAACCAATCTGCCGGGTACTGCAAAGAGAAGCCGCCTTCAGTACTGGTCAGGTCTGTCAGGCTGGCGGCTGGTTCTTCCGTAGGTTCCGGTTCATCGGTGGGTTCGGGCACGGCCGTAGGCTCTTCTGTTGGGGCCGGGACATCTGTCGGCTCCGGGGCTGTTGTAGGCGGCACGTCAGTTGCTGTTGGCGCCGGTACTGGTGTCGGCTCCTCGCCACCGCCGCAAGCTGTCAGAAACAAGCCCAACAGCAAAGCAGACAATACAATAAAAACAAAGGGTTTCAAATTCTTCATTATTCTCTCCTGTTACGGTATATAGAGTAAAAACAAACGATTGTAAACAACAGTCAATATACTGGAAAAACAGTTCTTCACCCTATAGGCCAAATGACCCATAGAAATAGATCAATTAAAACACGCGCGTTACCTTACGGCCGTTTTACCCGTATGCTGTTTTTAGCGAACAAATTCGGGGATACACCTCATTCCACAATAAGATTACCAAAAAAATCTAGCTGAAAGTGTAAACAAAAGCAAGGTAAATTGTAAATTGTACTACTTATAACTATGACCAGAGGGTAATCGTCCTATCCCCTTAATAAGTTATACTTATCATAAAAACAAATCCCAGATGCAAGAGGCAAATTTGCCCAAATGACTTGCAAAATTATGTAAATTTCGTTTATTATACAGGGGTTAGCCAGTGAGGCATCGAGCCACTTAAAAGCTAGACCCTCCTGGCCAGACAAAGAATAATTTATTGAGAAAATTTTTATCGTTCAATCATTCATTCATTGGAGAATACATTATGCAAATAACAAAAATGATTAAGCAACGAGAAGAGGGACAGGGCCTGGTTGAATACGCCCTGATCCTGGTATTGGTCGCCGTTATCGTCATCGTCATTTTGACGCTGCTTGGCTCCCAGGTTGTGTTCGTCTTCGCCAGAGTCGTGGGCGGGCTTAACGGCGATGTCATCAGTGATGGCGCTGTCTTTTTGGCCGCTGATCAAACCGTCAGCGGTTCCGCTATATGCACAGCCACGCTTACCGATATCAAGTTTGTAGCTGTAGACGGCAATGGCGATATGATTAAAGATCAAAGCGTTACCCGAACCATTCGTGTCAACGGCGTCGCTGGCCCCTCTGTCACCGGCACAGCTTCCAACACCGGCATTGCCACGGCCGCCGGTCCCGTCACCGTTTCCGGAAGCTGTCCTATCAACATTACCATGAGTAATTAGGCAATTGGGTAACTGGGAAATTACTCAGTTACCCAATTACCCGGTTACCCAAATTCTCAACCCGTATTATTATCCGGCCAAACATATCTTTTCTGTCCGTTAAAATGAACTTTTTGCGGACACACAAATCGGTGAGTAGTTATGGAATTAGCCAGATTCCCCCAATCCCCCTCAGCCTCTACCCGTTTACCCGCTGCTTACTACACAAAACGATTGCTTTCTTTTGGCTTAGCCCCCCTTCTGGCGGTGCTTTTCCTGCTGGCTCTGTTTGGCCAGATGAATGCCTCGCCTGCCCTGCAAGTAGGCACAATTTATTACGTGACGCCTGGTGGCAGCGGTTCAACTTGCAGCCAGGCAGCCCCTTGTTTGTTGCAAACGGCCGTAAACCTCTCCTCTGATGGCGCTGAAATCCACGTAGCTGGGGGAACCTATCTCGGCGCAACATCCGTCCTCACCGTCAACCAAAGCATCACCATCAGCGGCGGCTA
>JAJRTP010000307.1 GCA_024278255.1 Chloroflexota bacterium
AGTCTTGTTCCCGTCCGCTGGAATGACTAATTTCAGGGGTTCGGCCGTCCATACCGGCTGGCCGATGGGTTTGGGGTCAAACATGCCGGAGAGGATGAGAATGAGGAGAGTTACGGCCGTAACTGATAAGCCTACTGCGGCCCATTTTAGTCCGTCTTTCATGTGTGGAGTGTAATGACAAGGTGGCAAGGTGACAAGGTGATCAATTACCAATTACTAATCAGTTCCGGTAAACTTACCTCATGGGCGATGAAATTATTTTGACGGTTGAGGGCAGCACGGCCGTTTTGCGGGTAAACCGGCCGGGAGCGCGGAATGCGTTGAACTGGACGGCGCAGGAGCAGTTTGCCTTGGCGGTGGAAGAGGTGGCGGGTAACGGCCGTATCCGCGCCCTCATCATTACTGGTACAGGCGACAAGGCGTTTGTCTCCGGCGGGGACATCAAGGAACTGCACAACCACCCGGAACCGGCGGCAGCGGCCCGTTTGAACCGGGTGATGCGGGACGCTTTGACGCAGTTGGGTACGCTCACCATCCCCGTGCTGGCAGCCGTCAACGGGGACGCTTTTGGCGGCGGCTGTGAGATTTTGACGGCGTGTGATTTGCGTCTGGCGGCCAGCCATGCCCGTTTTTCTTTTGCCCAGGTACGCAATGGCTTGACGACGGGTTGGGGCGGCGCCGGGCGGCTGGTGCGGCTGCTGGGGCAAAGCCGGGCGCTGGAACTGCTGCTCACCTCCCGGCTGCTGGATGCGCGGGAGGCGTATCGCATTGGCCTGATTCACCGGATTGCACCGGAGGATCAGGATGCGTTGGCGGCGGCGTTGGCCTGGGCGGAAGAATTGAGCCGTTTGCCCCAGGCGGCATTGGCGGCGACGAAAACGTTGGTCATGGCGGCGGGGGAACGGCCGTTAATCGAACTGAACCAACTGGAGACCGACCTGTTTATCGGCCTGTGGCCCCATCCGGATCATCTGGAAGCGATGCGGGCGTTTGTGGAGAAACGGCCGCCGCAGTTTAATGGGGAGAGTACAACAGATTGGGAAAAGAACAGATGAAAGCTGGTACTGAATATATCTGTTTCTTTCTGAATCTGTTGTAATCCTGGCGGGCGGTTGTTTTGCTAAAACGCGCTTTGTTCAGGATGGCTCGCAGTCCGGCGGCTGGGGCGTTTATTGGCTTTGCCTTTGCTCACCTGACGGCGTTGATGCCGGTGGAGAAGCTGGTGGAGAATGAGCGGGCGGTCGTTTTCCGCCATCCGGCGCCGGTGGGGGAGGTGCATTGGCTGGGTGTGCCGAAAATGCGGCTGGCTTCGCTGGCGGCGCTGGATTTGGCGGATGGGGAGACGCGGGCTTGTATGACGGCCGTATTCCAGGCATTGGTGCAGGCGGCAGAAGGGGAAGGGATACGGCCGTATACCATTCTGGTCAACGGCGGCGCTTATCAGGACGTGCCCCAAATCCATTTTCACCTGCTGCAAGATGGAGCGGCGTATGAGCCATTCGCGCCACCGGAGGATGGGGTGGTGTGGGCATGTGGTCAGGCTATCGCTTATCCGCATCCCCGGTCAGATGAGTCATGCCACGTAATGATTGCCGCCAAAGCGCCCTCTGACCCGCTGCCAATGCTCGATTTGGCGCAACCGGCAGCGCAAGGACAGTTGTTGGATTGTCTGGCGTTGGTGCAGCAGGCGGCGGCCCGGCAGGAAATGGATGCTTTTCGTTTGCTGACTTATTGTGGTTATGCTACCGTTGATCCTGGATTGACTTTTCATCTTATGGGATGAGTACAACGGATACTTCGGCAAGCTCAGTACAAGTTGGGAAAGGAACAGATGAAAGCTGCTCCTGAACGTATCTGTTCCCTCCTGAATCTGTTGTAATCTTGGATAGTGAACTTATGTACCCTGATGATCGCGTGTTGGTAGCTTATATGCCGGACCCGGCTGATTTTGACTTGCTGCGGCGGGAGGGCTGGTATCGTATTCCGGCCAAATCTGCGCCGAAGGGGTTGTATGCCGAGTATTTTGCCTTTTACTTTGGCCGCCGTTTTGGGGCGGAGAAGTGGGCGGTGCATTATTATGCGGAACGGTTGGGGCATGAGTTGGTGACGCGCCTGGAGTTGTTTCCGGATCAACCGGATCATCCCCGTGCAGCGGAGGCGTATTACAAGGTGCAGTTGGGGCCGCTGCAAAAGCTGGCCCGGCCGATTGTCAGTCTGCGCTGGCGGCGGGTGTTGTTTATTCACACGACGGGGGATCGGTTTGAGACGGCCGTGGAACTCAACGACCTTTTTGTCAGCGGCGGCGATCTGATTGACCGGCTGTACATCGCTCTGAAAGACCGGGGCATCCAGGCGGAGCGGAATTACCGGGTGCGGGAAGCGGCGGGGGTGTATGTGGCTCCGTTGGCTGTGTTGTGTCGTGACGGCCGTATCGAAATCAGCCAGACCCAAATCCCTCAGACAAAAGCAGAGTTAAACCGGTTTGCTGATAAAATTGCGGCGGAAACGGCGGCCAAAGGCGGCCAGACAGTAACCGGTAAAGCAAGTAACAGGTAGTTAAATACCCCTATGTACCTGCATAGAATCGTTAGCGACATAGATGACGAACTGCCCCAAGCGCCTTTTGCCCGCGAAAATGGCAGCCTGCTGATGTTGGTGGGGCTGCCCGGCGTGGGCAAATCCTCGATTGTAGCGGAATTGTTGCCGCGGCTGCCGGCCCTGGTTGTCAGTACCGACAATGTGCGGGTATTGATGCGCAACCAGCCCACGTATACGGCCGCCGAGCGAATGCTGGTGTACGAAGTTTGTTACGCCCTGATTGAAGCCCGTTTACGCAAGGGGCAGCGCGTGATTTTTGATGGTTCCAATTATCAGGCAGCCCGCCGCGCTCATTTGCGCCAGGTGGCCCAGCGGGTGGGGGCGCCGGTGGCGGTGTGCTACGTGCAGGCGTCTCAGGAAGTCATCTGGGAGCGGCTGCAAAAGCGGAACAGCGGCGAGCGGCGGCCGGGTGATTTGTCGGATGCGGATTGGTCTGTGTACAAATGGATGGTGGAAGCGCAGGAGCCGATTGTGGGCGACCATCTAACTTTGGACACAACGGCCACGTTACCGGACGAATTAGCCAATCGGTTGTATGATTACTGGCTAAATGAAGAAGCGAACGCTGCAAGCGACCCTGATTTACAATCCCCGAGCTGGGCCCGTGAACTTAGCCGCGCCACTGACCCTGGTGGCTGATATGTGGCAGGCCCGCGGCTGGGCCGTGACCATCATCCCCACAGAACGTGCCGGACATGCAACGGAATTAGCGCAGGAAGCGGCCTCAGCCGGGCATCAGGTGGTGCTGGCGGCGGGCGGCGATGGTACGTTGGGTGAGGTGGCCAATGGGTTGGCCGGTTCGGAAACGGCGCTGGGGGTGCTGCCGGTGGGCACAGCCAATTCGTTTGCTCAGGAGCTGCGGCTGCCTTTGCCGGGGCGTTGGGGGCGGCACAAATTGTTGCAGGTGTCGGATGCGCTGTTGCACGGCCGTATCCACCAGATGGATTTGGGCTGGGTGCAAAATGGGGAGGCAGACGGCCGTTACTGGATGTTGTGGGCCGGGGTGGGGGCTGACGGCTACTTTGTGGAGCAGGTTGAGCCACGGCCTACCTGGTCCAAGAAACTGGGGCGGCTGGGGTACGTCATTCAAGGGATTGGCCTGGCCGCGAAATTCCCCAAAATGCACGCCTGGGTAGAGGTGGATGGCCAGGTGTACGAAGATGATTACGTCCTGGTGGTGGTGAGCATGTGCCGCCTGTACGTGGGGGGCGAGATTGTCCTCAGCCCGCAGGCCAAACTGGATGATGGTTTGTTTGAAGTGTGGCTGTTCCGGGGGGAGACGCTGGCCCACGCAGTGTATTTTTTGACGCTGGCCCGGATGCAGAAGCATTTGCATAACCCGGATGTGACGATGGTATACGGCCGTGACGTGACCATCCGCAGCCAACCCGTTATGCCCGCCCACACCGACGGGGAACCGGCCGGCCATACCCCCGTCCACTGCCAGATCAAACCCGCCGCCCTTCGCCTCCTCGTCCCCAATACCGCTCCAACCGACCTGTTCACTCAAGCGGGTGAGCCTTTACCACGCCAGGGTTGAGGTCGCCGCAAAGACCTTGCCGTTTAGGCAGAACGTTGTAACGTCTGCGTAACCGGCTGGGTATCTTCTCAATAAACAGGGGAGGTGAAATTATCCAGACTCCCCTGTCGGTAACGGGTAAAAAGCTGGC
>JAJRTP010000308.1 GCA_024278255.1 Chloroflexota bacterium
GTCCTGGAATACAGCGAAGAACCGCTCGTTTCCACCGACTACATTGGCAGTTCTGCTTCTTCCACCGTTGACGCCCTCTCTACCGACGTGAGCGGCGGCAACATGGTCAAGGTCATCACCTGGTATGACAACGAATGGGGCTATTCTGTTCGTCTGGCTGACCTGACAGCGTTTGTAGCCGAGCAGCTCTGAGTAGCAGTGCCAGGCACGGGGTATCAGACTTCTAAATGACCAGAGTCGTTAACCCCGTGCCTGGCACTACCCACATTGCTCAATGGAATTAAAAGACCTCGAAGCCCGAATGCACGACTTTGTCGCCGCCAAAGGCTGGTACGACGAAGCGTCCCCCAAAGTGCAATCTCCCCGAAATTTGGCCGCTTCTTTGACCATTGAAGCGGCGGAAGTATTGGAACATTTTCAGTGGCGTGAAGACGTGCATGATCGGGCCGCTCTGGCTGGGGAGCTGGCGGATGTAGCCCTCTATCTCTTGCAGTTAGCCAGTGTGACCGGTATAGACCTGGAACAAGCCATTCTGGATAAATTGGCCCTTAATCAGACGCGGGAATGGCCGGAACCATGAAGATTCTGGCGGTCAGTGATAAGGTGGTGGAGTCGGTTTACAACAGTAATGTGTGCCAGAAGTTCCCCGATGTAGACATTTTAATCGGCTGCGGCGATCTGCCTTTTTATTATCTGGAATTTCTGGTGTCGGCGCTGGACAAGCGGCTGGTTTATGTGCGGGGTAATCACGACACAGGGCCGCAGTATACGTTGGAAGGGCGGGTGCTGGAACAGGTGGATGGGGGGACGGATATTCATGCGCGCTGCGTTTGGCGGCATGATTTGTTGATTGCCGGGCTGGAAGGTTCGATGCGTTACCGGCCCCATGCGCCGTTTATGTACACCGAGGGGGAGATGCGCTACCAGATTGCCCGGCTGCTGCCTCGGTTACTGCGGAATAAAGTGCGTTACGGCCGTTACCTGGACATCCTTGTCACCCATTCCCCCCCTTTTGGCATCCACGACCGGACTGACCGGCCCCACACCGGCTTTAAAATTTTCCTCAAATTCCTGGATTGGTTCCGCCCCAAATATATGCTGCACGGCCATATCCACGTTTACCGTCGTGATGAACAGGTCATCAGCCAATACCTGGACACTACCATCATCAACGTTTACCCCTACTTTTACTTCGACTTTGACCAACCGCCTACGCAAAGAATTCCTGCTGTGTGAGGGGCTGCGGCTATCCCAGACTCAAGGCAAAAGCAAACCCCACCACCGTCCAAATTCCGGAAAGATTACCACCCCGTTCAAACGCAAAAGGCATCAGCGACGTCGTCAGCATGGCTAACAATCCCCCCGCAGCAATAGCGGCGGCCTGAGCTGCTAACCGGGTGTCATTTAAACCCGTCGCTAGAAAATACCCCAAACCGGCCGTAACTCCGCAAGCCAGAACAACACTACCCCACATGACCACTTGTTTTTGCCAGCGCCAGCCGGCCTGGGCCAGTTCGGCCGAAGGGGCCAACGCCTGGGGAATGTTAGATACCATCACCGCTGCCAGAAATGCGGCGCTGATATTGTTGCCTGACGCTACCTGCATCCCAAAAATCAGCGATTCCGGCACACCGTCCACCACAGCGCCCAGAACAATCCCCAACGCGCTGGATGTGCCATCACCCCCAAAGTAGCGGGATACCAGTTTGTCCCCGCCCAGAAAAATGCCTGCGCCCAGCAGCAGCCAGAGTGTCAAAGAAAAATGGCCTAAAACTTCCGCCTGACTCACCAAATCAAAAGCAATGGCGCTGATGAGAGCACCCGCGCCAAATCCAGCCAGCCAGCCGATCACCCGGCGCGGCACTCTGATCCAGTAAACGACCAGACCGCTCAACAATAATGATGACTGGGAAAACAGCCCCAGGAGAACTGCCTGGAGCATGTTATTCCGGTATCTCGGCAATGCACTCGATTTCCACGAGAGCGTCCAGCGGGTTTTGTTTGACGGCTATGGTGGTGCGGGCTGGTGTGTGGCTGCCAAATATTTGCGCATAGACTGCGTTCATTCCCTGAAAATCAGCCATGTCTTTGAGGAAGACGGTTGTTTTGACGACATTTTGCAGGGAAAGACCCAGACCGTTCAGGACAACGGTGATGTTTTGCAAAGCCTGGGCGGTCTGCTCCTGGATGGTGTCGCCGACCAGGGTCATCGTTGCCGGATCAAGCGGCGTTTGGCCGGAACAAAAGATGAGATTGCCCGATTTTATGGCATGGCAGTAAGGGCCGATGGCTTGAGGCGCTTCAGGGATATTTATTACTTTCATGGCGTAGTTTCCTTTTCCGGGTGATGTCTGATTGTTATGTATTGGAGGAGTATCCAGGGTTTTAGAGATGTGAGTGGCTTGTTTAATATCCCGCGATGCGTTCACCTAATGCTTTCCCGAGGCCTTCAGCAAATGATTCGGATAGAGCCTTCGGGAATTCAACTAGAACAATGTGAGCGCCTTTTCTTATGTAGGCGGCAAAACCTCTTTGGGTTTTTCGCCGGCGCAGCTTACGCACTTCGTTTTTTATATACAACAGTGCTTCATAACTTGTTGCAGTTTGCTCAATTCCGGTTCGGATAAGTTCAAAAAGATCGATGAATATAGGTTCAAAGACAGAAGGATCATTGAAATCCTGCTCTTCGAGGGGAAGATAAACGAAATGGTCTTGACGAATTTTCCCATCCGCTTGTGGCGGGGAAAACAGTATGATTCCCGGCAGTCTGCCTGGACCTAAACCAAAAAGACGCATTATTTCCACGCTGGGGTTTTGAAAATCTGACCCTTCGCTCTTGAAGGGGAAAAAGAAGTTAATCCCTGCTCCAAAGGCGAGTTCGCCAATCCACACAGCTTGTTCCTGGGCAAATCTGTCTACTACTTGCTGGCTGGGGCGGCTGTCGTATAACAGAAACCCAAAAATGACCGACTTGCCTTGTAGCTGAGCCAGCTTGGTCTGAAAATCATCGAAATTGGATACGGGAACATCCATAACTTATATCTATGAGTCTACTGAAAAAACTAACCGCAGAGGTGCGGAGATGTTCTAAGTTTTGTCAAGAATGTAGCACATTAACAATCGAATAGCGAAAGGCAATACAAAGCCATCCACGGGCCAAATACGCTTTTGACACCGCCCAAAAATCCATTAAA
>JAJRTP010000309.1 GCA_024278255.1 Chloroflexota bacterium
ATGCCTTCTGCGTCAACGGGATGTGTTCCCCCTGCCGGGCTTCAGTGCTGACGGGGTTGATGCCCTCGCAGCACGGCATCCACACCTGGCTGGATGACCGGCTGATGGACAATTGGCCACCGGATTGGAACGGTATCGCCGAGTTTGCCGCGCTGCCGGAACTACTGCGGCAGCATGGCTACCGCACAGCGTTGGTCGGCAAGTACCACGTTGGCTTGCCTTTTGCGCCGCAAAACGGGTTTGAGCATTGGGTGACGTTTCCTGACGGGCATACGCGCTCGTTTTGGGGGAATAAGATTATCGAGAACGGCCGTACCCACACCTACCCCGGCCATTCCGTAGACTGCTTTACGGAAAAAGCGGTGGAGTACATCCAAAACCACGACGGCCGCGCCCCCTTCTTCCTCTTCCTCGCCTACAACGCTCCCTACGGCCATTGGCCTGCCATTCAAGGGCCGGGGCGCAACCGCTTTTATTCGCTATATGAAGATTGCCCCATGCGCACCGTTCCCCGCGAAGGATTGTGCCGCGAAGCGATCATCCGCTATGATCTGAAGAAGGATATGAGCGGCGGCGGCATTGATTACAGCGCGGAACTGACGACGCCGAATGATCTGCCCTCTCTGCGCAATTACTACTCGCAGATGAGCCTGGTGGATGACGGCGTGGGGCGGGTGTTGGCAGCCTTGCAGCAGGCGGGGCTGACAGAGGAGACGCTGGTGATTTTCACGGCCGATCACGGTTTTTCTCTGGGGCACAACGGCTTTTGGGGGCACGGGCAGGCTACCTGGCCCTCCAACACGCACCGCGCCGCGTTCAGCGTACCTTTGCTCATGCGCCAGCCGGGGACGATTGCCCCGCTGCAAACGTCTGAATTGATGGTGAGCCAGATTGATTTGTTTGCCACGATTCTGGAGGCGGCGGAGATCGAGGAGACGGCAACACTGCCCACCCCATCACGCAGTTTAATGCCGCTGCTGCGGGGACGGCCGTTTACCTGGGAGGACGCCGTGTTCATGGAACAGGAAGAAACCCGCGCCATCCGCACTTCCCGCTGGCTGTATATGGCGCGGTTCCAGGGCAGCCCCCACAATCCGTTTTCTGACGAACTGTATGATTTGCAGAGTGATCCGGAGGAGCGGGTAAATTTGCTTGAGGAGGAGGGGCTGGCGGATACGGCCGTTACCCTGCGCCAACGCCTCCACGACTTCTTCGACCAGTACAGCGACCTCCGCTACGATTTGTGGCGCGGCGGCGCGGCCAAAGCCAATTCGGATAAGCCCTGGCTGTGGCAGGATGCGTGGGGGGAAGATTGGACGGCCGTTTATTAAAACGTTAAACCCTGTCGTTGAACTACCTGGCTTGATTATTTCTCGGTCAGTTCTTCCATGATCTCTATCGCCATTTGCATAAATTGGGTTTTAAGTTCTTTTGGCGAAAATTCCTTGAGCATTTTGACTTGCCAATGCTCTAGCTCGTCAGGATAGTTGCCCGTTCGTTTCAAGGCTATGGCAAACCGATAAAGATCAAACCCTGGATCTTTTTGCGCCGCCAGGGCAAGTAATTCATCCAGCGATTCCTGCTTCAAAAAGAAAAACAAGTCAATCGCATCTCTTGGCTCCATGCGTCCAAAAAAGGCTAATGTCTTGTCTGCTTTCAGGTCTTCAAAATTATTGACTTGAACGCCATATTCAGATGAGAGGACTGATTGAAGGTGAAAGGGCGAATCAAACGCTAAATCAATCTTTAAGGTTTCACCTTCATGGTCGAACATGAGCTGAACAAAGGTTTCAAAACGCCGCACAACAGATATATTTACGCCCTGGGTTTTGCATTCAGCTTCTATCTGATAGGAAAATGGCAGCACTAAACCGGCTTGATCGGTGAAAAAATCTAAATCGAAGGATAGGCGATGCCCAAGATAAAATTCAGAGAGAGCTGCTCCGCCAGTCAAATAAAATTGATTTTGGTCAGGCAGCTTCGAGAAAATATCCAAAAAAGCTTTTTGGGAAGATAAAAGCGTTCCTTTCCCCTTAAGCATGTCGTGACTCCAGAAACGCTTTCCAGAGGATGCGGACGTCTTTTGGCAAATTCAGTTCGTCCAGCAATTGAGCAACCTCATCAAGGTCCAATTTTTTAATATCTTCGGCACGGCCGTGCGTGAGTACCTGCTGAATATACTGCTTACGTTCAAAAGGATTGGACAAATCCACAATGTCGGTGCTCCAGACAATGTGGCGGGGTGGAGAGATTTTATAGTGAGGGAGCGTGTTTTTATGAGCGTCCATAACTCCATTATACCAAACGTTTGATCAACACAACCACCAAAGGCTGAGAACCTCCGAGGGGAACAAGTGAAACCATCACCCTACCGTATATTTCCCGTTTTCTTCTACCACCTGGCCCAACTCGGCCAGCATTTCCAGGATTTCACTGATTTCGGCGAGGCGTTTTTGGGTGCGACGGCCGTTAAAACCCCCGGCCACTTCTTCTACCCCCACCGGCCCGGCAAAGGCAGACAGTATGGCGCGCACGGCCGTAGCCCGGTCTTTGAGCACCTGGGGCCAATCCAGCTTCTGCTCTAAAGTGACAGGCGCTTTTGAACTGCCTGTCACTTCCAGGAGGGCGGCTTGCTGGGGCTGGACGGCGTCGGGGGCCTGGTATTCGGGACGCAGCCAGCGGATGTGGCCCTGGGCTTCTTCGGCGGCGCGGGCAGCGTTGAGGTCTACCAGGCGCTGCAAAATTTCCTCGTCCGTCAAATCGGGCGGCCAGCCGTAGGCGGCAAAGACGGCGGCGTCCAAATCGTCGTGGAGCTGTTTGAGGATACTGATGAGGCCCTGCTCGTGAATGCGTTTTTCTTTGTCGTTGAGCGGCTCGCCGGCGCGTTCCTTTTTCAGGACGTTGTACATAGCAGTGAGGGTGAGTTTGGGGTGTTGGGCCTGCTGCCGTTTGCGATGGGCGTCTAACTGCTCGGCCAGTTCGCGGATGCGGGCTTTTTGTTCTTCGGTGGCATCAGGAAATGGGAATTTGCCAAAACAATCAGAGTGATTGTAATTAGAATCATTTCCTACACCTAACCATCCACCTGAAGCTATTGCCCATTTAACATGGATTTTACTTGATAAAACTCCTAAATAATAAGGATCCTCCAGGGCAATAGTTACCAATTTGGCATCCGGGACTACGTCCTTATCTAAAAATAGAAATACCCTATGTTTAGCGGTACGACAAGTTACTATGTACTTACTCAAACCAGCTATAGCTTCTCTTGTTGTAACCACAGGTTCACCAAAAATCCACCATTTCTCACGATAGGATTTTCTATTATTTTGATCTCGCTGTGGCTTTACTTTTTCAAGAATCCATTGATATGCGGCAGGAAATTTATGACGTACTTCATGCTCTGAAAGTCCAAAAAAGTCTATAACCAACACGTTTCGAGACTGAGCCATAATATCACGACCATTAACGTATGGTCTGATATATTTTTCTAAGCCATCAATCGAACCAAGACCAAGTTGAGAGGCTTCATCAGGTGTTACAATGAATCCTTTACCTATTAGTTGAACACCTCTATTTCCAATTTTTTCGTTTGCCTTCAAAGATGTTGTGCCAGCAACATTGGCCCCAATCGTTAAATCCGCCTGAATTTTCCCCCGGCTATCGGCAAAAAGAATATCGGCATCATCTCGATCACTGGGTTTTTCGGAGATCACCTTTCGCAGCAAGCCATCCTTGTCGCCATTTTCAGCCACCGTCATGGCAATGCGTACATCAGCGCCCTCCGCCGCATCCACCCACGGATGGTCAGGGATGGCAAAGGTCAACGAAATCGGGTTTTTCGCCGTCAAATGCGGTTGCAGGACGCGGCGGTTGAACGTTTGGCGCAGGCTGTTGGTGGTAATCAAACCAAAGCGCTGCACCTTGCCCTGCCGGGTCCGTTCCGCCGCCACGTGCCACCAGTACATCACGTAATCAATGGATTGGGGCAGCTTTTTGTAGGTGCGCCGCAGAGTTTCCGTGTAACCGTCCCCCAGGGCTTCCCGCATCCGGGCAATGCCGATGAAAGGCGGATTGCCTACGATAAAATCCGCCTCCGGCCATGCCGCCGGGCGCGGGTTGATGTATTTGTAGGCGGGAATTCGGGCCGTTTCGTCGGGCACGGGCTGGCCGGTGACGGAATGGAGTTTGGTGGTACGGCCGTCCCAACGAGTTACCGGACGGCCGTTTTCATCCAGCAGCGGTTCGACGTCATCCCAGGCCAGCACCGCATCCCGGCATTCGATATTGTGGTAATTCTTGATAATCGGCTCCGCGTGGGGCGCGCTGCCCCGCGTGCGGTAATGCCATTGCAAATAGCCAATCCACAACACCAACTCGGCAATAGCGGCGGCGCGGGGATTAACCTCAATGCCCAAAAACTGCTGCGGCGAGACGGTCATACCAGCCATCTCCAGCTTCATCTGCCCCTCACCCAACTCTTGCAGCGTGTTCAACACCTCCCCTTCCAGCCGCTTCAGATGTTCCAGCGTCACGTAAAGGAAATTGCCGGAACCGCAGGCCGGGTCGAGGATACGGATAGTCGCCAAACGCCGCTGAAACGTTTCCACTTCGGCAATGGCCTTGTCCAACTGCCCGGCCTCCGCCTGAAGCAGCGCGGCCGCTTGCACGCTTTCCCATTCCGCCCGCAATGGTTCAATGATAGTCGGCTCCACCAGACGCTCCACGTAAGCCCGCGGCGTGTAATGCGCCCCCAGCTTGTGCCGCTCCACCGGGTCAAGGGCGCGTTCCAGCAGCGTGCCAAAAATAGCCGGTTCCACGTCGCGCCAATCGGCCGTCGCCGCCTCCACGAGCAGTTCAATTTGCGGCAGCGTCAGGGGCAGGGCTGTCTGGTCGGCAAAGAGGCCGCCGTTAAACTGGGGGATTTGGCGGCGCAGGATGACGGAAAAACCACCCGCGTCCATCGTTTGCCACAAATGTTCCATCATGGGCTGGAAGCTGGCCGGGTCGTGGCGGATGTCGTCCAGCAGTTGGGTAAAGCTGCGCTCCGGCAGCAGCCCCACGTCTTCGGCAAACATGGTAAAGAGACAGCGCATCAAAAACTGCCCCACCTGCTCCGCCGGATAACTGCCTTCCAACGACTTTGCCAGTTCCGCCAGCCGCGCCGCAATTTCCCTGGTCACTTTGGCGCTGCGCCGGGCCGGGTCCAGGCTCATGGGGTCGGTCCACACCTGGCGCAGCAGATGGCGCACGTTGGCGTCGTGCAAATCGGCCAGCTTCAGCCGGTAGGTGCTGGGGTCAGGAAAGGGGATGTAGTTGCCGCCGGTGCGGCTGAATTCGCTGTAAAGAGCGATGGTATTACCCACGTCCACCACTAAAATGAACGGGGGACGGCCGTCGGCAATTTCGGCAGCGGGCAGACTGCGGGCGTAAGTCTGGGCCTGCTGCCGCGCCTTTTCCATCGCCGTATCCCACGCTTTGGTGCCGCGCACGGCCGTGCCTTTCTTGCGCTGTTTCAACCGGCGCAGCGCCGCCTCAGAGAAAGCCGGTTGGCCCTCCGCCAGCCGGTCACTGCCCTGCTTCGCTTCCAAAACAAAGCAGCCGCGTTTGTACAGGTCTATAAAGTTGGTTGTCCCGTGAGCCGAAGGCACTCGTTTCTCAAAAACGTACGCATTTTCCTGCGGGTCTTCCGCCGCCGGCCGGGGATGGTCTACGCCAATCACGTCACACAATTCGGTGAGGAAAAGCTGGTAATTGGCCCGTTCCGCTGCGCCGGAAGCCTGCCAGCGTTCAATGAAGGCTTGAATGTCCGCTTGGGTGTTCTCTGTCATCATCCCATAACCATTCCGGTTTCACAATCGCGTCTCTTCTCTGCAATCCCCGCCCCGCCCCAAGCATAACATAATGAAAATGAATAAGCCATGCGTCCCGAACGGCCGTAACCGGGGATGTGTCGTTGGTTGGTTGATTGGAAAGGGGTGGTCTTTACTGGCGATGGGGATACGGCCGTAGACAATAAAAGTCCCCCGCCAATAATGGCAGGGGACTTTATCTAACTCATTCTACAGCCGGATGTTTGGGATACGGCCGTACCCCATCCTCCGACTAATGAATGTGGTTGGTCGTTCCGGCTGCAATGGTAATCCAGGTTTCAGGCGTGCCGTCATTGAAACGGAACTTGTAGTTAGCTGGCAATAGTTCCATATCCTGCGTAAAGGGGCGCCAACCGCTGGCGTAATACTGAACGGCCGTACCGCTGTCAGAATGAACCTTGCCTGTCTGGAAAGCAACAGTGGCATTGCTACCCACATTCTGCCATTTTTCCGTGGAAGCGCCGCCATAAGTCACGCGGAACTTGTGATTCACCGGCAGCAGTTCCATCGTTGTGGGCGTCGTGCCACCGCCGAAGGAATGCCAACCGCTGGCATAATATTTGGTATCGTCGGCTGCTATTGGCGTTGTGCCATCACTCGCCACAAGCGTCATCGTCACCAGCGTCGTTTGGAAGGTAACATTGGCATCGCTGCCCACATTCTGCCACTTCTCCTGGCGAGCGCCGCCATACGTCACGCGGAACTTGTGATTCACCGGCAGCAGTTCCATGGTTGTGGTCGTTGTGCCGCTACCAAAAGTGTGCCAGCCGCTGGCATAATACATAGCCCCCGCGTCTAACTCCGCGCCGGTAGAACTCAGCAGTTTCCTCGTCACCAGTTTGGTTTGGAAAGTAACGTCAGGGTTGCTGCCCACATTCTGCCACTTCTCCTGCCTAGCGCCGCCATACGTCACGCGGAACTTGTAGTTTACCGGCAGCAGTTCCATGCTCGTTGTCGTCGTGCCGCTGCCAAACGTCTTCCAGCCGCTGGCATAATACATAGCCCCCGCGTCTAACTCCACGCCGGTAGAACTCAGCAGCTTCAACGTCACCAATTCAGTCTGGAAGACAACGGTGGCATTGGCGCTGACGTCTTGCCATTTTTCCTGCGATGCGCCGGCATACGTCATACGGAATTTGAGATTGCTTTTGTTGCCGGGGATGAGGTAGAACAAATTGCCGTTGGCGTCCGTACTGCCGGGGATGCTGTGCCAGCCAGCATCATAATATTTAACGGTACCGCCAGCCAAGCCATTCCCATTGCTGTCCAGCAATTTCACCAAGGCCACGGTATTCTCCATCTCGCAGCCAGCCACGGTGATATTTTGCTCCAGGCCATCGAATTTGAAGCGATAGTCGCCGGGCAGCAAGTTCATCGTGGGTTTGACGAAAGTACGCCAGGAACCACCGGCGTAAACAATGCTGCCGGGATAGTGGAAGGTTACGGCCGTTGTCTCAAAGGCAAACGGCGTCGTCAGGTCGTGAGAGATAGTGTTGGTGCGGTAGTTGTAGCTGAGTTTCACGGTGTACGTGCCGGGGAACAACTCCTTGACCACGCGACCAGGCCCGTCATCTCCTGTGACGCCAAAGCTGCGCCAGGCCCCGGCCGAATAGGTGACTACCCCGCCATCCAGCGGATCGCCGGAGCAGCCTTTGTTCAGCGTCACTTCCGCCTGTTCTGTCTGGAAAATCTCGTCTCCACCGCCAACGCTGACTACCGGATACTGCGTCTTACTGGTGTAATTGTATGTGACCTGGAATTTGTAGGGCGCAGAACGGGCAAATAACTCCACGTCCACGTACCCCTGGGCATTGGTGTAGCCGTGGCTGGCCCAATAACCGCCGCCCTGGTCTACCTTGCCGCCCTGGTCTGTAAT
>JAJRTP010000310.1 GCA_024278255.1 Chloroflexota bacterium
CCTTGATATACGGCTGTCCCAACGCTTCCGGCTTGGTCGCCCCCCACTTTGTCCGAAACCGCTTCGTTGACATAAGCATCAAAGCGCCCAAAGTCAGGGCAAAAGGAACAATGCGCCAAAGGTATCTGGACATCACACCGGGCAGCACCATTTGCGGATTGAGAGACAACTGCCACAACGTGCCAAAAAGCAAAGAGCCAACCATCAGAATCAGCGGGTTCCACATGGAGAAAAAGACCAGCGCCAGGGCAATAAACCCCCAGCCCAGCAAAAAGTTATAACTCCAGACCGGATTATAATCCAGCGCGTAGACCGCCCCAGCCAAACCCATCAGCATCCCCCCCACAGTCACACTCAAAAAGCGGGTGCGGGCCACGCTAATCCCGGACACCTCCGCCACGGCCGGATTTTCGCCCACAGACCTTATCCGCAGCCCCAGACTCGTGCGGGAAAGAACAAACCAGATCAGAATTGCCAGGGCAATGCCCACAAAAAAGAACGGCGAAAAACCAAAAACAGAGGGAATCCTTTCCATACCCAACGGGCCGGTAAACGGAGAACCGATGTAAGTGGTCAGGCCAAAAGCCATGATCCAGATGCCCATCCCACTCACCACCTGATCGCCGCCCAAAGTAATGGAAAAAACACCGTGGAGAAAACCTAAAATACCGCCAACGAGAATCCCCACAATAAAACCAAGCAAGTAGCTGCCCGTCGTTTGCGCGGTGATAAAAGAGAGCGTGGCGGCAAAAAGCATAACGCCCTCAATGCCGACGTTGAGAATCCCGGAACGCTGCCCGACCAATTCCCCCAGGCCGGCAATCAAAAATATGGTAGAGGCGTCAAAACTTCTAATTAAGAATTCTGGCATTGCCAATTTCCTCCGATCTGGACGACTTACAAAATCGTCCTACGCCGTTGCTTTTTGCGTCTTTACGCGCACAATCTTATACCGGTAAAAGAACTGGAAGGCCACCAGCGTAATCATCAACACGCCCAGCAGCGCATAATCCAGACCAAAACTCATACCTAACTTCCCCTGGACAAAACGGCCGCCCACCGACAACCCGGCAAACAACAAGGCAATAGGAATAGACGCTAACGTATTGCCCTGCGCGATCAAGCCGCAAATGATGCCATAAAAAGCCAGGTCGCCAAAAAAGCCGTAATTTCGGGCAATCTTGTAAACGCCGGGTACCGCTCCAAAATAATGATAGCCGGCCAGCCCGGCCAAAGCGCCGCCCACCGCAAAAACCAGCAGCGGGATATACACCACACTGATACCGGCGTATTTAGCGGCCGTCACATTTTGCCCGTAAGCCCGGATTTCATAACCAATTTTGGTGCGGGCAAACACGTAATACAATAAAATACCAGCTCCCAACGCAATCAAAAGCGTAAAAGGCACATTCATAAACAAAGGCGCGTGCAACGAAGGCGGCAGTTCAAAACTTTCGCCCCGCCCGCCAGGATTCATAAAGGGGCCGCCGTCTTTGATCATAAAAGAAACCAGCCAGAAAAGCATAAAATTCAACATCATCGTCACCACGATCTCATTAACGTTGTACTTCCCCTTAAAGAAACCGGCAACAGCCCCAACCACCGCGCCGGCCAGCGCAGCCGCGCCCAACATCATAGGAAAAACCAGCCACGGCGTCAGGTGCGCTTCACTCGTTTTACCAATGCCCAGAAGGAACAACACCCCGTACACAGCCAGAGCGCCCGCGTAAAGCTGGCCGGACATACCGATGTTCCACAGCCCGGCCCGGTAGGGCACAATAAAAGCATACGTACACAACAACAAAAAGATAAACCGGCTAATTGTCAGGGGAATACCAAAAGGATTGGCAAAAGCGTAAGAAAATATTTCCCAGTAGGCTTCAAACGGGCTGACCCCCGCAAACAGAAAAATAAAGCCAAAAAGAAACAAGGCCACAATAATGGCATTGATGGAAATAATCGCTGCTTGCGTACTCGTCAGAGTGAGCCTTTTTTCCAGCTTGAAGGTATTACCGCCAATCGTCATACCACATCCTCCACCCGGCTGATCCCGGCCATCATAGCCCCCACTTCTTCCCGTGTTGCCTGCTCGACAGGCAAAATGCCCATTATTTCCCCTTCATAAATCGGGGCAACCCAGTCGCTTATGGCAAAAATCTCATCCAGGTCTTCCGAGATGAGCAGCACGCCGGCCTTATTCTGTTTGGCCTCGACCAGTTTGTTACGCACAAACTCCATCGCGCCAATATCCAGCCCCTGCGTGGGTAAATCGGCAATAACCAACCTGGGCTGGCGCGAAAGTACGCGAGCCATAACAAACTTTTGCAGATTGCCACCGGAAAGATTTTTCGCCTTCACGTCCGGGTTGGGCGTGGCTACCCCATATTCAGAAATAAATTCTTCGGTCAATTCGCGCATCTTCCGGTAATCCAGAACGCCGCGGCGGGAAAATTCACGGTCAAAGTAATAGTTCATGGCCGTATTTTCTACGAGGGAAAAGTCGGCAATCGTGCCCGTGCCATTCCGGTCGGCCGGGATATAGCCAATACCCAACTGCCACCGCTCGGCGCTGGATACGCCGGTAATATTTTTACCGTCCAAAATAATTCTGCCCTGTGCCAGCTTCCGCAAACCGGCAATCACTTCCACCAATTCCCGCTGCCCATTCCCGGACACGCCGGCAATGCCCAAAATTTCGCCTTCGCGTATAGCAAAGGCAACATCAGACAAAGCCGACACGCCTTTATCATTAAAAGCAGACAGGTTCTCCACTTGCAGGATTGTTTTGCCCCGCTC
>JAJRTP010000311.1 GCA_024278255.1 Chloroflexota bacterium
CCTGAATCCGGTTCAGTTCCCACTGCCAACACCCTGCTACAAAATCAAAAACCAACAAACCGTCCGCAAACAACGATTTGAGAAATTCACCCACAAAAAACGGGTTGCCGCCTGTTTTCCGGTGAACCAGTTCCGCCAATTCTGCCGTCTCCGGCAAAGGGCGATGCAGCGTATCGGCCACAAACCGGTTCACATCCGGCAGAGAGAGGGGGGACAGTGTAATACTTGACTGGTGAACACCTGACTGAGCGATAGCGCCCAGCATATTCTCGACAGGATGGCCGGCTCCCACCTCATTATCCCGGTAAGCACCAATGATCAGATGATTCCGCACTCTCCCCGATGTGATAAATGTCTGTAAAAATTTGCGGGAAGCGGCGTCCATCCACTGCCAATCGTCCAAAAAGAAAACCAGGGGATGTTCCGGCTGGGCAAATACGCGGACAAAGTTGAGGAAAGCGAGATTAAACCGGTTTTCCGCTTCGGCCGGGGGCAGTTCGGGCACGGCCGTTTGCGGACCGATGATCAATTCCAGCGCCGGGATAACATCTACAATCACCCGGCCATTCTTCCCCAGCGCGGCCGTCAGCTTCTCGCGCCAAGCGGCCAGCGCCTCTTCGCTCTCCAGCAAAACCTGGTTGACCAAATCTTGCACGGCGTGCAAAAGCGGCGCATACGGTGTGTTCGTTAACTGGTCAAACTTGCCGGAAATAAAGTAACCTCGCCGGGCTGTGACAGGCAGATAAATCTCTTGCACCAGCACCGATTTACCAATGCCCGGCGGCCCGCTCACCAGCATCAGGGCCATGTCGCCCTGCTGCGGATCGGCTGCCCGGTCAAAAGCATCCAGCAAAACCTGACGTTCCCGGTCACGGCCGTACAACTTTTGCGGCAATTGGAAGCGGGCATTCACATCTTGCTGTCCCAAAGTAAATGGGGGGATAACGGCCGCTGCCTGCCATTCCCGCCAGCACCGTTCCAAATCCGCCTGCAAACCGGCAGCCGACTGGTACCGGTCCTCCGCATTCTTGGCCATCAACCGCAGCACAATGTCCGACAAAATGGCCGGCACGGACAGGTTTAGTTCGGCCAGGGGGACGGGCTGCCGGGCCATGTGGGCGTGAACCAAAGCCAGGGCATTATCCGCTATAAAGGGCAGCCGCCCGGCCAACATCTGGTAAAACGTCACCCCCAGCGAGTAAAAATCAGAGCGGTAATCCATCGCCCGGTTCATCCGCCCCGTCTGCTCCGGCGAGATGTAAGACAGCGTCCCTTCCAGCACGTTGGGGCTGCGGATTTCCGGCTTCTCGCGGGAAAGGGCAGTCGCCAAACCAAAATCAATAATCTTCACCACGCCGCTCTCCCGGTTCCAAACGATGTTGGCCGGATTGACGTCCTTGTGCATCAAATGCTGGCTGTGAATACCGGCTAACTGGCGGCTGATTTCTATCGCCAGCGGCAAAAATTCAGCCACAGGCAGCGCCTCACCCCGCAAATGAGCCAGCAGATCGTCGCCGCCAAAATCTTCCAGGACGATGGCCGGGGTGTTCTGGTATTCGATGAGGTCGTAGGCCCGGATGAGATCATCTCCCGGCAAACTGCGTGTGATTTCGTATTCCCGCTGGAAACGGCCGTACTCCCTTCCTGCCGCCCCTTCCCGTCGCAGCACCTTCAAAATTACAGGCAGCCCATCCCGCCGCCCCCGAAAGACAAGAGAACGTTCACTCTCATATATTTTTTTGCTGATCTGGACCTCTGTTGTCATATTTTCACTTTCCCATCAGAAATTCAACTTCTTTGAGAAGTTGAATTTCTTGGAGAAACAGTACCATACCAACCCCACATTTGCCACCCATCTCCGGTTCAATTTGGCAAAATATCCATTGCGGATTATCATCTCATTATGGATAAAAAAGTTGCGCCTTACGGTTCGTGGAAATCGCCAATTACAACAGATTTAATCGTCTCCGGCTCCATCCGCCTGGGTGAAGTTCAGTTGGCCGGAAATGATATTTACTGGGTTGAAGGACGGCCGTCAGAAGACGGCCGTAATGTGCTGGTCAAATGGTCGCCCATGAGCGGCATCGAGGACATTACCCCCGCCGGTTACAACGTGCGCACCCGCGTTCACGAATACGGCGGCGGCGCATATGCCGTCCACGACGGCGCCGTCTGGTTCAGTAACTTTGTAGACCAGCGGCTCTACGCCCAAATGCCCCACAGCGAACCGGAAGTCATCACGGCCAACGACAAACTGCGCTTTGCCGACGGCATTATGGACGCCCAACGGGCGCGGCTGATTTGCGTGCGCGAAGCCCATCTGAACCCCGGCGAAGAACCAACCAACACCCTCGTCACCCTTGACCTGAACGGCCGCGAGGAAGCAGGCGAAACGTTGGCAGCCGGCAATGATTTTTATGCTTCCCCCACGCTCAGTCCGGACGGCCGTCAACTGGCCTTCCTCACCTGGAACCATCCCAACATGCCCTGGGACGGCACGGAATTGTGGGTGGGCGATCTCAATGAAGACGGCACCGCTTTGGACAATCTGACGCTGGTGGCTGGCGGCCCGAAAGAATCCATCTTCCAGCCGCAATGGTCGCCCGATGGTATGCTGTTCTTCGTTTCAGATCGCAGCGATTGGTGGAATTTGCACCGCTGGCACAACGGCGTGGCTGAAGCGCTCTACCCGCTGGAGGCAGAATTCGGGATGCCGCAATGGATTTTTGGCATGTCCACCTATGGTTTTGCCGACGCGGACACGATTATTTGCAGCTATACGCAGGACGGCCGTTGGCATCTGGCCCGGCTGGATGTAACAACCCGCACCCTCACAGACATTGATATACCTTATACCAGTATTTTCTCCCTGCGCGTGGGGGATGGCTTTGCCGCTTTTATCGGCGGGTCGGCGGTACGGCCGTCGGCCATTGTGCGCCTCGATCTGAACACCAGCGAGATGCAGGAACTACGCCAATCCACCAGCCTGACCGTGGACGAAGCGTTCCTTTCCGTGCCCCAACCCGTCGAGTTTCCCACGGAAAATCATCTGACAGCCTACGCCATCTACTACCCGCCGCAAAACAGGGATTACGCCGCGCCGGAAGGGGAAAAGCCGCCCCTGCTGGTGAATTGTCATGGCGGCCCCACCGGTCAGGCGGAAACCACGCTGAGTTTGAGCATTCAGTATTGGACCAGCCGGGGCTTTGCTTATGTGGATGTGAATTATGGCGGCAGTACGGGATACGGCCGTCCCTTCCGCCAACGGCTCAACGGGCAGTGGGGCGTAGTAGACGTGCAGGACAGCCTCAACGCCGCCCACTACTTTGTGGAACGCGATCTGGCCGATAAGGACAGGCTGTCCGTGCGGGGCGGCAGCGCGGGTGGTTACACCACACTGGCAGCCATTACTTTCTACAACGTGTTCGACGCCGGGGCCAGCTACTTCGGCATCAGCGACCTGGAAGCGATGACCAAAGAAACGCATAAATTCGAGTCCCGCTATCTGGACAACCTGATCGGCCCCTACCCGGAAGCGCAGCAGCTATACCACGACCGCTCCCCCATCCACTTCGCCGATGACATACACTGCCCCCTTATCCTCTTCCAGGGGTTGGAAGACCGCGTCGTACCGCCCAACCAGGCGGAGATGATGTTTGACGTTTTGCGGGAAAAGGGCGTCCCCGTGGCTTACGTTCCCTTTGCGGGCGAACAGCACGGTTTCCGCCAGGCGAAAAATATCAAGGCGGCGCTGGAGGATGAGTTGTATTTTTACGGCCGTGTCTTCCACTTCATCCCGGCCGATACCTTGCAGCCTATCTCCATCGAAAATCTGTAAAGAGTACAACAAATTAGGGAACAAACAAATTATGCCAGCTCAATTTGTTTGTTCCCTAATTCGTTGTACTTTCCCCTACCCACCGTCCAGGTTTCGTCATCTAAACGTGTCCCTTCCGCCAAGCATCTCTCCTACCCTTCTCCCATAATAAGAAATAAGAACATCCCGCAATCAGGGAACTTTGCCCGATTGCGCAGCGTCACAAAAATTGCTGGTGCGATAGGCATTATGCAGGAGAAACTATGTACAACGACGAAACCACACGGCCGTACTTCCCCCACCCATCCGCCCCGCCACCTCGCCGCAAATGGGGCTGCGGCTGTTTGAGCCGCTTGTTCATTGGCGGCATCCTTTTGTTGGCTCTCTTCATCTTTGGCGGCGTCCTGATCGCTTCCACCCTGATTTACAGCAATCTCTCCGGCGACATTGAAGCCGGGATTGCCAAACTGGACACCGCCCGCGACCGGGACACCTTTGAAACCACCCGTATCTTCGACCGTAACGGCGAACTGCTCTGGGAAGTGTTCGGCGAAGGCAAACGCACCAACGTCAACCTGGCGCAAATCCCCCCGGCGATGATTGCCGCCACCATTGCTGTGGAGGATGATACCTTTTACGAGAATGTGGGTGCCGACCTGCCTTCCCTGATTGCCGCCCTGATTGCCAACACGCGCAACCCGGACGGCCGTCCCGTGGGCGGCAGCACTATCACTCAGCAAATTGTGCGGCACATTGTGTTTGATTATGAAGAGCGCACGGCCGTCTCCTACAACCGCAAAGCCAAAGAATTAATCCTGGCCTGGATCATGAGCCGCAACTACAACAAAGACGAAATCCTGGAGATGTACCTGAACGAAATCTACTACGGCAACCTGGCCTACGGCGTGGAAGCGGCGGCCCAGACCTACTTTGACAAGTCGGCCGTTGACCTGACCCTGGCCGAAGCCACTCTGCTGGCCGGCCTGCCCCAAAGCCCCGTGGAACTCGATCCCCTGACCAACTTTGAGGCGGCCAAAGAGCGGCAGTGGCTGGTGCTTAACCTGATGGCCGGGGACGGCGCCATCACCCAAGAGGAAGCTGTGGCCGCTTACCAGGAGCCGCTCACCTTTGCCGCCCAGGAAGTCAGCCTGGCCGCGCCCCACTTTTCCGTCTACGTCCGGCAGCAGTTGGAAGAGATGTTTGGCGCGGAAATGGTGGCGAACGGCGGTTTGCGCGTCACCACCAGCCTGGATTTACGCTACCAACGGCTGGCCGAACAGTTGGCCCGCCAGCACGTGGCCGCCGTCGGCCCGGAACACAATCTGACCAACGCCGCGCTGGTTGCCATGAAGCCGGGCACGGGGGAGATTTTAGCCATGCTGGGCAGCGTGGATTACCGGGACGAGACGATTGACGGCCGGGTCAACGTCACCCTCTCCCTACAACAGCCAGGCAGTTCCATCAAGCCGCTCACCTACGCTGCCGCCCTTTCCCCGCAGGCAGATGGCGATCCATCCTGGACGGCCGCCGACATTTTGTGGGATGTGCCGGTGGAGTACGCGCAGTTTAACGGGTCTGTCTACGCGCCGGTGAATTATGACGGCCGTTTTCATGGCCCCGTCCGGCTGCGTACCGCGTTGGCAAACAGCTACAACGTCCCCGCCGTCCTCACGCTGCAAGATTTGGGCGTCCCCCGCTTCATGGAATTTGCCCGGCAGATGGGCATCTCCACCTGGGAAGCTGACCCGGTCAACTATGGCCTTTCCCTGACACTGGGCGGGGCGGAGGTGACGCCGCTGGATTTGACGGCCGCCTACGCTGTGTTGGCCAATAACGGCCGTCGCCAGCCCCCTGTCTCCATCCTGCGCGTAGAAAACAGCAAAGGGGAACTGCTCTACGAAGCGCCGCAGGAGGAAGGGGCACTGGTTCTCGATCCCCGCGTCGCTTTTCTCATCAGCGACATTCTGGCGGACGACGCCGCCCGCATTCCAGCGATGGGGCGGAACAACCCGCTGGATTTGCCCTTTCCCGCCGCTGCCAAGACGGGCACGACGAACGATTTTCGGGACAACTGGACGATGGGCTACACACCGGATTTGGTGGTGGGCGTGTGGACGGGCAACACAGACAACAGCGAAATGCTGAACATCAGTGGTCTGACGGGGGCGGCCCCGCTCTGGTCGGATTACATGCAGGCAGTCTACACGAATTATGATTTGCTGGCAGCGCTGGGTGTGGACGGGCCG
>JAJRTP010000312.1 GCA_024278255.1 Chloroflexota bacterium
CCTGGGCGCCTTTATCTATACCATCCTCTACACCATTCTGCTTAAACCGCGCACCCTGCTCAACATTGTCATTGGCGGAGCGGCCGGCAGCGCGGCCGTCCTCACCGGCAGTGCGGCGGCGGGCCAATGGAACGAAACCGGCGCGCTCATCCTGGCTCTCATCCTTTTCCTCTGGACGCCCTTTCACTTCTGGAGTCTGGCTCTGTTGTACCGGGAGGATTATTCCCGTTCCGACGTGCCCATGCTCCCCGTCAACACCACGCCGCGCCAGGCCGCCTGGTGGATTATGGTACACACCCTGCCTACCTGCATCTTTGGCGTGTTGCTGGTTATCCTGCCTTCCCTGGGCTGGCTTTATTTCATTCCGGCGCTTCTGGTTTCCCTCATGCTTTTCTGGCGCAACGTGCAGCTTATCCGCGATCCTTCGCCACCAAACGCCCGCGCCATGTTTATGGCTTCCAATTATTATTTGACGGTTTTACTGTTGGCTATATATTTCGGTACTGTGGCCCGCTCTCTGCTGGCTTAGTGCCCATTCGCAAATAAGTTAGCGGAATTGGCGAATGGGCTTCGAGTAAGCGGCCTTTTAAATAGCTGACTTATTGTTGGCCGCTTACTTAGATTGGTTCAATCTGGGGACAATCATCTTGATTGACATCACTCTCTACACGAAAGAAGGTTGTAGTCTTTGTGAAGATGCTAAACGGGATTTAACTCATCTGCAAGCCAGCTACCCGCACCGCCTCACAGAAATAGACATCACCAGCGACCCGGCGCTTTTTGCCCGTTACCGCTATACAATTCCGGTCATCCATGTGGGAGAAAGTGAGTTGCAGGCGCCGATTACGGCCGTACAGCTAAAAGCAGCATTAGCCTCGGAATCAGACAGCGGCGGGTAAGCTCAGCCTGAACGTCGTCCCTTCCTGCCAGACGCTTTCCACATCGATACGGCCGTTGACCCCCAAAATATAATCCCGCGCCCAGAACAAACCAAAGCCCATCCCCTGATCCATCTTCGTCGTCCAGCCCAGATCATAAATGTGGGGCAAATCTTCCGGCGCAATACCCGCGCCGTTATCCCGGATGATCACTTCCACCTCAGCCAAATCTACCCGCCCGGTCGTAATCCAGAGGTCCCCTTTTTGGCCTGTTTCCGCGATGGCTTCACGGCCGTTCTTGATAATCACCCGCAAAGCCTCCGTCAGCATATCCGGCGAAGTCATCAGCCGGGGCAAATGCGGCGCCAGCATCATGTGTACCCGCACCCCCGTCTTGTCCGCCATACTGCCATCCTCAAACCCCACCAAAAGCTGGGGGAACACCTCATGCAGCGCTTGAACCAGACAATCATTGACACTCACCGGCTCATCCGGCATCTGCTGCCAGGGCGTGTGCAAATTTTCCAGAATATCACTCGTCTGGCGCAGCCGTTCCAGCATATTGGCGCTGTTATTCAAAATCTCCTGCTGCTGGGTGGGCGGAAAACTGGAAGCGGCCGTAAGCAGATGCAGATAGGTACGCACCGCGCTCAAATGGTTGCTCAAAGCATGAACCGAAGCATTGGCGCTGAAAGCCATACGGCTGAACATCTCCGCAATGCGCCGCTGCTCCTCCATCTCATGGTACAACCGGGCATTACGGATACCCGCCGCCGCCTGCTGCCCAAATGACGTTAAAACGCTGATCTCCCAATCGGAAAACTGGTCGCGTCGGGAACCAACAAACAAATTACCTACCACTTCATCTTCTACGAAAAAGGGCACGGCAATGACGGCACGAATCCCCAGCATCTGTTGGGCAAAATCGGCCAGCGACTTGCGCACGACGGGACGGAGTAAATCGTACAGCTTGTTGGAAGTGAGGTATTTTTGGGGACGGCCGTTCACGCTTTGTACCGCCCGCACACTCAAATTATCTTTGTAATGGTCATCATCCAGATAAACCACCGCTTTAGAGCTGATCAATTTAATGCCCGCCTTCTCTTCCAGATGGGCCAGAATTTGCGGCCGGTCATCCAGGGCGTAAGCTCGCACCGGCAAAGCATTCCCCCGCTCCAGCGTCGCCACCATCGCCCCGGCATACCCCAATTCAAACACGACAGAATCCACCACCGCTTGCAGCACCTTCGTTTCATCCGTCATTTTGGCCTGAAGGGAAAAGATGACTTTCTCCAAAGACTCCATGGCCGTCAGGCGATAATGATGCTCAATGGAAGAAGCGGCCTGCCGGGCAGAGGCCACCAAAAAATCAATATCCCGCTCATCAAATTGATCGGGGGCCGCGGCCATTAAACTGCCTACGACTTCGTTTTCTACAATAAAGGGGATGGTTACTACCTGGCTGATGCCCAATTCTGCCTGCAATCGGGCGGATGTAGCCGCGTCGGTTAACGGCCGTAACAAATCATACAACTGGTCCGAAATGAGATAAGGCTGCTCGATGGTCTGGGCACGGCCGTTCACCCCTTTAACCGCGCTCACCCCCAGGTTGTTCCGGTGCTTTTTCTCATCCAGATACAAAATAGCCGACGAACCAGTCACATCCAGGCCGCTGTCTGCCAAAAAACGCTGCGCCTGCTCCGCCGGAACCTGAAAAGCTGCGGCCCGCACATACAAGCCGCGGTCATTTTCCAGCGTCGTGGCGATGGCCCCGATACACCCCAAACGCGCCGCCACATCATCCACAACAGCCTGCAAAGCAGATTGCAGCCGCGGCGCTATATCACTGAATTCTTTCCGGTTTTGCTGTATCAAGATGGTCTATCCACTCCAATTTTCCCGTAAGATGTCGTGCCGTCCATATTGTCGGGAGGATAGCTTCCACTATACACCGGGCTGGCGCAAACAAACGTATAAAGCGGGTGAAAAATGGGCAAAAAAGGGGAGAATAGGACTAGGGGACTACGTGATGCGTGAAGACACCTTCACGCATCACACATTAAGTCTTATTTTTGTAAAATATGGGTCACAATGGTCGCACCGCTGCCGCCGATGTTTTGCGTCATGGCAATATCCACACCGTCAATCTGGGCCGCACCGGCGCGGCCTTGCAGTTGCAGCGTGGCCTCGGCAATCTGGTACAGGCCGGTGGCCCCTACCGGATGGCCCCGCGCCTTCAATCCGCCCATGCTGCAAATGGGGATACGGCCGTCCGGCAAAATCGCCCCCTCCTGCGCCAACCGCACGCCCTCACCCCGCTCCGCAAAACCACACGCTTCCAGGGAAAGGGCGGCCATCACCGAAAAAGCATCATGCAGCTCAAACAGGTCAATATCGGCCGGTCCCACGCCCGCCTGAGCATACGCCCGCTGCACAGACAACTCGCTGGCTTTCAACGAGAGCGGGTCTTCCCGGTCATGCACCGCCAGCGTATCTGTGGCCACGGCAGAACCGAGAACACGCACAGCCCGGGGCGCTTTCTCCGCCGGAACCAGGAGCAAAGCGGCCGCCCCGTCTCCAATGGGCGAAGCGTCAAACAGGCTGATGGGATCGGAGACGATACGGCCGTTGTCATACGTCTCCATAGAAATCGGCTGGCGGAACATGGCATTGGGGTTCTTGGCCCCATTCGCGTGCGCATTTAAGGCAAAAGGAGCAAAATCGCGCCGTTCATAGCCATATTCATACATATAGCGGCGCATAATCAGGGCGTTCAGCCCGACAAAGGTGACTCCCTGCTCAATCTCGTAATCGGCGTCAGCGGCCGTGGTGAGGGCGGCCGTTGTCTGAGGGAAACCGTTCTCCGTCATCTTCTCCACGCCAATCACCAACACCGCCTCCATCTCACCGCTGGCAATGGCTATAATTCCCTGTCGCATGGCCGAACCGGCCGAACCGCAGGCGGCTTCCATTTTGACGGCTTCCACACCCCACATGCCCAGGGCGTCAGCCACCACTGCCCCCAACTGCCGTTGGTGGTTGAGACGGCCGCCGGTCATATTGCCCACGTAAATACCGTCCACCTGCGCCACCCCGGCATCCAGCAGCGCCGCCCGGCCGGCGTCTGCCGCCAGATGACGCACAGAACGATCCCAATGTTCGCGCACGGGCACTTGCCCTACGCCCAATATGGCTACTTCTCGCATAAAAAACCTCCACAAAGCGAAGCCGGGTTCCCATGGAAACCCGGCTTTTGATGTTTATGGAAGTATCCCTCTATTTTTCCGTCAGAAACTATCAAGCGGAGAAATGGGGCTGTCAAAAGGTATCAATTCACTTCAATCGTATACGTCCAGCCGTGTTTGTCTTCTTTACGGCCGTATTGAATCCCTGTCAACTCATCATACAAATGACGGGCCACCGGACCCGGTTGGTTATCATTGATAACGTACTCCTCACCCTTGTAACCAAATTTACCCACCGGCGCGATGACGGCAGCCGTACCACAGCCAAACACTTCGGTAATTTTGCCCGATTGGATGTCAGCCAACGCTTCATGCACGTCAATGGTGTCCTCGCTGGTTTCATACCCCAAATCTTTGCCCAGTTCCAGCACCGATTTACGGGTAATGCCGGGTAAAATGCTGCCGGTAAGGGCCGGGGTGGCAATGCGCTTGCCTTCATAGACAAAGCAGATGTTCATCGCACCGACTTCTTCAATGTAACGGCCGTGAACAGCATCCAGCCACAACACCTGCGAATACCCTTCCTTCTTGACCCGCTCGCTCACATACAAACTGGCGGCATAATTGCCCCCGGTTTTGGCCGCACCCACGCCGCCCTTCACCGCCCGGCGATACTCGTCGGAAATGTAAACGGCAACCGGGTTGAAGCCCTCTTTGAAATAGGCCACTACCGGCCCGGTAATCACAAAATGTAAATAGCTGCTGCTGGCATGAA
Source organism: Chloroflexota bacterium (assembly GCA_024278255.1). Lineage (GTDB taxonomy): Bacteria > Chloroflexota > Anaerolineae > Promineifilales > Promineifilaceae > JAJRTP01. The sequence continues at coordinate 4,839 of JAJRTP010000312.1, forward strand.
CGCCCAATGCGGGGTCTGTAGCAATCATGGCTGGCCGAATGTAGAGGGAGGAGCCGGACGCGCCGGGAACCCACTCAGGTTCCAGTTCGATTAGCTGAATAATGGCCGCCAGATGTTTTTCGGCGTCCACTTCCGGCATGGCCATGCGCACGGCCGAATTGTTGAACCGCTTCATGTTTTCCCAGGGGCGGAACAGGTTGATGTTGCCGTCGGGGCGACGGTACGCTTTGGTACCTTCAAAGATTTCCTGGGCGTAATGGAGTACGGCCGTGGCCGGCGGCAGCGAAAACGGGGCATACTGTTCAATTTTCGCCTCGTGCCACCCCTTTTCCGGCGTATACTTTTGCGTAAACATCCGGTTGGTAAACTTGTCGCCAAAGCCAAAATCATCCGTTGGCGGTGTCTTCATCTGCGCTTCATCAAGGGGGAGAATTTGAATATCCATCGTTGTACCTCGTGGAGATTAAAGATTGGAGATTGCATCTTCAGCGTCTCGCAATCTAAATGTGAAAAATCAACGGCTTCAATACCAGCTATTATACCAGCCCGAACTACCAAACACGAAATATTACCGGCTCGTAACAGCAATTCTAAATGTAAATTTGCCCAAGCGCTTCAATTTAAGTTAAATACTTCCCAAACAAGACGGGAGAGTACAAGATGGGTAAAAAAGCACAAGTTCGTCATTTTATTGAACAGTTAAG
>JAJRTP010000313.1 GCA_024278255.1 Chloroflexota bacterium
CGCCACATCTGGTTTGGATTATGGGGGAAATACGTCGAATCTGCCCCAAAACCGGACTATGTCCTAATTCCCACTTCTTTTTTCAATGGTCTGGTGGATTCTATGTGCTACACCACTTGAAATGGATAAAGTCGAGTTAAACTGAAAACTAATAATTTGCGCATTTTTACTCTCCTTCAAAAAAATATTGTGGTTTCTTCGCGGTAGGGATACCGCGACTACCAGGGTCGATAAACAGCGTTTGACAAATACGCAAATTGCCCTTACAAAAGGGGCGATGCGTATCTGCATCCAATCGGGGATTGGCGGCGGATTGTGGGTAACAGTTCATTCCGTCAATCTCCTTTTTGCGCCAGGGTAATTGCCCCCCAGACACCAGCGTTAAACCCATAAGGGAGAAGCATGATTTTGTCGGCACCTAACATGGTTTCTGCCAAACGGGATTCGGCCCGCATCCGGGAAAGCTCCGATAAAATGGGGTCGAGGAAGGCGGAGCCGGACTGAGCCACGCCGCCGCCCAGGACGACTTTTTCCACGTCGTAAGACATGATCAGCCACTGAATAGCGTGGCTGAGATAATAACTGACGTGCTGAACGATGGTTTGGGCCACAGAATCACCTGCTTGGGCGGCCTGGTACACATTGTCAGCGGTCAGGTTAATGACAGGGTTGGGGCGCATCAGCCGGGCAGCCATGCCGGCGATGGCAGGGCCGGAGGCGATGGTTTCCAGGCAGCCACGCTGGCCGCAGGCGCATATGGCGCCGTCCGGCTCGACGACAATGTGGCCGATTTCTCCGGCCATACCGTAAGCGCCACGCCAGAGACGGCCGTCCAACACCACCCCCGCGGCAATACCCGTACCAATACTCAAATAAGCCATATGCTGAATGGGCTGCTGCACTCTGAGGTGTTGGTAAGCGCCTATGGCGGCCAGGCGCACGTCGTTTTCCAGGATAACGGGGGCTGGAAAGACGGCTGTAACCGCCTCCCCTAAGGCATATTCCTGCAAATTTAAATTGGCGGCCAACTGAACCGCGCCATCTTGCGGACGCACCAGACCGGGGACGCCAATGCCGATAGCGCCGATTTGGGCGGGCGCGATCCCGACTTCCTCCAGGGCTGTGTTGACGGCCGTGACAATACTATCCATCACCCCTTCCGGCGAAGTCGTATCCGTGGGGCATTGCGTTTGGGCCAACGGCTGCCGGTCTTCATCTACCAGCAGCGCCTCAGTCTTCGTGCCGCCCACGTCCAGCCCTACCGTGACGGTGGCTGTTTTAGGGAGGGTTACGGCCGTCGGCCGTTGGCGTTCTGCGGTCATTATCATCAAATCACACCTAATTCCTGGCTTAAAACCAGGGCAGAAGCTCCCAGCAAGACAATATCTTTATCAATGCTGCTGAACCGAATCTCCGTCTCAGCAAAAATGGAGGGCAGCACCCGTTTTTGCGCCTCCTGAATAACCGTCTGAAGAAAAGGATCGCCCGTCTGGATAATGCGCCCGGCAATGACGATGTGCCGCACATTGAGGACACCAATCAAATTAGCGACAGCCACGCCCAGGTAAGCGCCGGCCTGCTGAATGAGTGAAGTAACGGCCGTATCCTCTTCTGCTAATGCCCGGCAGCACTCGTCCCAGGAAGCGTAACCAGACGCCTGCAACATACTCTTGACGCTGGCGACCGTTTCCAGACAGCCCACATTGCCGCAGCTGCATTGACGGCCGTTTTCCGCCACCACCACATGCCCGATTTCCCCCGCGCCAAACCCTTCGCCGTAATAAAGCGCCCCATCCAGAACAATGCCCGCGCCAATGCCCTGCGTCACCCGAATCAAGACCAGGTTGCGCGTGTCATCCGGGCCAAAAGAATATTCCGCCAGGGCGGACAGGTGGCTGTCGTTGGCAATGTAGACGGGATAGTCGTATTTTTCCGCCAGCCGGGCTTGTAAGGGGACGTCGTGCCAATCCAGGTTGACGGCGTCTATAATGACGCCCAAATCAGTGTTGACCAGACCGGGCGAACCGATGCCAATACCCAGGATGGGCGCCGCTGCTTGTTGCAGCAGGTCATCAATGAGTTGGTAGACCAGTTCCAGAGCAGCTTCTCCGGTACGGCCGTCGGCCATCAACTCTATCTTTTCCACAATCACGCCGCGCAGATTAACGATGGCGCCGCGAAAACACGTACTGCTCAAATCCAGACAAATCAGATAGCTGCCGTTTTCCACAAAATTCAACAAACGAGGGGGTTTGCCACCAACGGAAGGGCCATGCCCGGTTTCCGCCACCAGGCCGCTCGCCATCAAATCGGCAACGATACTGGAAACGGTGGCGCGGGTGAGGTTGGTGAGGCGGGCGATGTCAGCCCGGCTGATGTCATCCTGGGCGTAAATGGCTTTCAGGATGAGGCGGGAGTTATGCAGTTTGGTGTGCTGGCGAGTTGCCTTTTGCATGATCATAAAGGTCGCCACTTTGTAAGTTTATTAAACATACTAAAGGATAGCAGGGTTACGGTCGGGCGTCAAGAGATTGGTAAATTTAATTTGTTACCGGTTCGCAGACGATAAACATC
>JAJRTP010000314.1 GCA_024278255.1 Chloroflexota bacterium
TCGTTAAGATTTAAGCCCCATTGGGCAAGAAGGTTTTTTTTGAGTGTTCATGCGCTATTTATACAGGAAACGGCTCTCATGAGCCTAATTTAACATTGTCAAACTAATATAACCAGAGGTACGCGAGTTGTCAGGCGGGATGGTTCTGGCGATTCTTATCCATCAGGAGACAGGATTTGAAAGGTACCAGACTATATCGCGGTCAATACATTCTGGGCGACCTGATTGCTTCCGGGGGTTTTGCCAAAATTCATCGGGCCGTAGAAGTCGGCCGCGAAGAAGAAGTTGCCCTCAAAATTTGCGCCCGGCATGACGATATGACTTATGCTTTGTCCATCAAGCGCGAAGCGGAACTGATTCAACGCTTCAATCATCGCAACATTATTCGTCTTTATCCCATTACCCGCCCGAAAAAAGCCAGCGTCTATTATGCCAATGCTGTTGAATTGCCTTCCGCTCCGGTTTTCTTTGTGATGGAGTATCTGAAAGGCGGCACATTGGAAAATTACCTGTACCGTGTTGAGCAGATATCGCCTGCGGAAGCGGCCACTATTGCTCTGGAACTGGCTCGCGCTCTGGACCATATCCATCTGAAAAATTATGCGCACAACGATTTGAAACTGGAAAACGTGGTTTTCCGGGAACCGGTAGAAGCGGGCAAACCGTTCACCCCTGTTCTGGTGGACTTTGGCATTGCCACCAGGGTGCTGCCGCCCCGGGGCGGCACCTTGTATATCATGCCGCCGGAGCAGTTGCGCCAGCTTAATATGGAAACGCCGCCGGAACAAGCCCAAGTGGACGCCAGAAAGGTGGACGTGTGGGGGTTGGGTGTAGTTCTCTACCGTATGTTAGGGGGCAAACTTCCTTTTACAGGTCGCAGAGAAAAAACATTGACAGACCGGATCAAGAATTCCCGACCCACCTCCTTGCGAAAATTGTCGCGGCAAATGACAGCCGGGCTGGACAGTCTGATTATTGACGGCTGCCTGGCAAAAAAACCGGGAGATCGTTTGTCATTGCTGGCTGTGGGTCGGGAACTGAAAAAATGGGCGGGTGATGGCGTGCCGGCGCAGACAGACGGCCGTACCTCCCAACCAACAAGCAGAAAATGGTTCTTCAATCGGAAATAAAACAATGAGTACAGAACCAACAACCCCGCAGACTGTGGGTGATTATCAATTAGGCGAAAAAGTGGGTCAGGGCGTGATGGCTTCTGTGTATCGCGCTCAAAAAGAAGGTCTGACTGAAGACATAGTTGTAAAGGTGCTGGCCCGGCAGTTCAGCAGCCAGGACACCTTCTTCGCCCAATTAGAGCAGCAACTAGCCGCCTTGCGCCAGTTAAACCAGCCTCATATCGTGCCTGTTTACGAGACTGGCATCTACGAAAAGCACGTATTCCTGGTAATGCCCTATATGCGTGGCGGAACCCTGACAAAGCAACTTGATAAAAATACACCGTCAGCCGCAGAACTGGCAGCTCTGTTGCTGCCTGTGGCTGAAGCGCTGGATGCGGTCCACAACCTGGATATTATTCATCGCAATCTGACACCCAATAACATTTTATTTGCTGACAAAAGCACAGCTTTGATAACGGATTTTGGCCTGACGCAACTGGTGGACTCTACAGTACATGCTTTGGCGCTTCCCGGCAAACCGGCTTACATGAGTCCGGAACAGTTCAACGACCAAACGCTGGACGGCCGTACTGATCAATACAGCCTGGCTGCTATCATTTTTGAGGCGCTTGCCGGCCAACCCTTGTTTCAGGGAAATATCGTTCAGGTCATGTTTAAGCAAGTCAACGAACCGCCGCCGCTAACCTTGCTGCCGGACAAGCGCCTTGCCCCCGTTCTGGAGCATGCCCTGGCCAAACAGCCAGCAGATCGTTTCGCCACGGTTACCGCCTTTATAACAGCGCTGCAAGAGGCCGCAACTGCCCCTGGTACACTCTCAGAAAATGATAAAACCATGATTGCCGGTGCAGGGCTTGCTGCGGCAATCACTAACGCCGTTCACGACTCAGAATCTCTTGCCAAAACGGCAAGACCGGCCATTGATTCAAGTTCTGCTGACCCGGAAGCCACTTTTGTTCTCGACCGGCCCACAGCCAGTAAATTACAGGACACAGCAGAATCATTGCCAGAAAACGACACCGCCACGGAACCTCCTGTTCCAGAGCCGGACGTATCTGTTGATCCCAATGCCACCTTTGTCCTCGATTCCCCCGCAGCGCTGGCAGCGCTGCGGGATACAGACAGTCCCGCCCCGGAACCGCTGGCCGAACCCGAACCGGCAATATCCCGCATAGATGCTGCGGATTATGATGATACCCAACCAGCTACACCGAAAGCTGGCGCTGGAGGCAAGACGGAAATTGAGGAGAGCCGTTGGCCTTTGCCAGGTTGGGCTATCGCTGTGATTGCAGTCATTTTCATGTTTTTGGCAGCCGCATTTATTTTTGCCAACAGCGGAGCCAAGACCTCTGATACACTCCCAGCGGAAATTTCTAACGGAGCAACCAGCAGCGTCAATTCATCTCCTCCGCCCTTTGTAACAATCCCGCCAGACGGCCGTCTCCCCTGGCCCGGTGAAGGAGAAACAATACGCTTGCTGGCCGCTGAAGGGCCGGTTTCCTTATCTGTTGCTGACGACGTTCAGTTGTTTTTAGATACCGGCGCAGAAATTCATTTGCAAACGGCCGTAGCCGAAAATGGCGAAAAACAATTGGAAGGAGAACTGCGTAACGGCCGTATCCTCCTCATTACTGAAAATCGCCCCGTCGTCATCTACAACACCGCCAACATGGCCGCTTCCCTTACTTCCGGGTCAATGGGCGCGGGCTACACCGAATCTCCCTTTTCCTTTGACGTAGATTGTTTCCAGGGCGCCTGCCAGATAACTGATCAAAACGTTCCGGCCATTACTCTGACAGGAGGCGAACGCGGCGCAATAGAAAATGGCGCCATGGTTATGGCCGGCCCCACCCGGAACGAACTATACCTCTTTCCTCCAATATCTACGCCCACGGCTGCGCCAACAGCTTCGCCGCGCCCCACCAGCACGCCGCGTCCCGCCATATCTCCCACCGCAACTGCTACACCTACGCCCACACCCACCGAAACCCCTACAGCCACCCCCACTGACAGCGCCGCCTACCCCTATACCTTTCAATTGCTGGAACCAAATGCCGGCTGTCCGCCAGTTCCCGGAAAATTCGATTACAAGCAAAACGATACCATTGTGTTCAAATGGACATGGACAGGTCAGCTTAAAAATAACGAATATCTGGAAGTGCGTATTGGACCATGGGGCGTTCGGGATGCTCGCAGGCTACCTAGTTATAGTGGGCGCATCACAGCCCCACAGCAAGGGGATGCATGGCAGGTCAGTATTTTGGCAAAGATTTTTTTTGATAACAATGCCCAGGACTATCAATGGCGCGTATTTCATATGTCTGCAAACGGCACTTTTATTCGCTGGTATACCACACCACTTTGTTTTAACGTCAGACCCTAGGGATTGTCTGGCAGCAGCACATTTACAATGGATCGCCTGAATAAAAAAACAGAATTGGGCCATCTTCGCCCACCTGAATCTGGCTGCCGTTGCGCAGGCGCACGCTTTCATTGCCTTTCAGCATGTAGCCGTCCACAATGGTCCCGTTTGTGCTGTTTTCATCATTGATCCAGAAGCCGTCATCACGGCGCACGACATTGGCGTGGCGTCGAGACACCACATCAATGCCGGGTAAACGGATAGGGCAATTTTTGTCACGGCCAATCAACATGCTTTTGCTGGTCAATATGAACAATTTCTCATCAGCTTTCAGGTGCGGCCTGTTGGTCAAAGGGTCTACGATGATTGTGTTGTCTTGCTTTTTTTCCAGACTTTCCTGCAATTCCAGGGTGTCGCCGTCTACGACGCCAACCTGAGCTAACGTCTCATGGGAACGAATGATGTCGCCGGATTTTTGAATATGCCCTACAAATTGAACGGCCGTATCCGCTTCATTTCTATAAACCCAGCCCAGGTTTTCCAGCACAATGGGCGCCCAGGTAAACAGGGGCACGCTGACCGGAATTTCCAAATCGGCCTGCTGTCCCTGGTAATCCAGCGTAATAACAAGGTAATCCATACACACCTGCCTTTAACAATGAAAATCATTTACGGGTTGAAGCCCGCTATTTTTCGTAGGGCGATTTGCCAAATCGCCCAATATTTCAAGGAGAAAAACAATGTCCACCTTACACTTTGAAATTGATGCCGGCTATCAAACGGCCGACGCCATCAAAGCATTCCGGGAAAACATGAGTGACCAGCTACGCACATTATCCCTGCGCATTAACAACCAGTTTATTGGTAGTGAGTGGCAAGGTCAAGCGGCAGAAGCATTTCGTACTGAATTTAACGATTGGGCCAACTACCAATTGCAGCCCCAACTGAATGCTTTGGAAAACATAGAAGCTGCCTTAAGAACCCATATCGAAAATTGGAATTTAACATCTTCCGGCATGACACCCTGATAGATTATGATGGTACCAGCGATTGAGAGCAAGAGTATCCGGCAATACACCATCCGGCCTGAAGCGCGGAAACGGGAGCCGCTGCCCAGCGGCGAGGTAATCGTCCGCCCGCCCAAACCGCTGCCTTCCCCGCCGGACAAGCCCAGTGTGGGCGCCATCCTTTCGCGTACTGTTGCGCCCATGGTAGCTGTAGCTGCCATGTTTTTTGTATTTGGCTCCGGTAACAGCCAATCGTTATTTTTTGTTGTACCGACGCTGGCTACCGGCCTGGTAACTGGTGGTTTTCAGTTCTGGAGTTACTACACGGCCGTCAAACAATACGACGCCGATCTGATTCAACGGAAACAAGCCTACCGCCGCTATCTGGCTGAAATGCGAAGAAAGCTGGAAAAAATCGCTGCCCAGCAAAGCCACATCCAGGAAGAAGAAAACCCTTCTGCCGGAGAAATGATCCGGCGGGCAGAACGCCGCCGCCACACCTTGTGGGAAAGAGTAGCCACAGACGATGATTTTCTGGCGCTGCGATTGGGCCAGTATACAGCCCCTTTGTGCCTTTCTCTGGAACTTCCGGAACTGAATGACGAAGACCCGCTGAAGGAGAATGTAGAACGACTGCACAACGAATATACCCGCGTTCCTGACTTGCCCCTGACAATCAATCTCCGGGACCTGCGCACCATCGGCCTGAGCGACTCCCGGCAAGACAGCGCCTTGCGTGAAACTTACACCCTGCTCACCCATCTGGTAACGCATCACAGCCCGGATGTAGTCCAGCTTTATATCTTCAGCCACCATCCCCAGGCAGCCCAACGCTGGGCCTGGACGCGCTGGCTGCCGCACACCGACACTCTGCACGGCCGTACTTCCCACATTTCCTTGCACCCTGATACAGACGACGAACTCCTGTCGCCTCTTGCCGACCTGTTGCGCCAACGGCTGGACAGAAATCACGCTCCCGCTCGCTTATACGGCCAGCCAGAGCCGCATATCGTTATTGTTTTTGATACAGCGCCCAATTTGTGGCGGCATCAGGTTGTCAACATGCTGCTGGCCCATCACCCTGGTTGGCAGGAATCCGATTTACAAGCCTGCGCCATCTTCATCAACAACATTCCGCCCCAGGTAAACGCCCAAATTGAACTGAATGGGAAATCATTGAAGTATCGTGAAGGGTCGCAGCGCATTATTTCCGGTCAGGCGGAGTTGACCACCGGCAAGCAAGTAGCGGCCCTGGCCCGGCATATGGCTCCTTTACGCACTATTATGGCCCCGGATACGGCCGTGGGCAGCCTGCCGCGCAACGTGCGCCTGGTAGAACTGTTGGGCGCTACCCAACCCCAGGAAGTTGATCTGGAAGAACTGTACGGTAACGGGTACGATCCGCAGCGTGTCATGGCGTTCCCCATTGGTCTGAACGAAGAGTTGAAACCGGAGCGCATCATCTTGCGGGAAGACGGGCAGGGCGGGTACGGCCATCACGCCATGCTGGCCGGGGCCACCGGGAAAGGTAAAAGCGTTACCCTGCAATCCATTGTCCTCAGCCTGGCAGCCAATACCGCTCCCGCCTATCTCAACGTTGTCCTGGCTGATTTCAAGGGTGGCGCATCCGAGCTGGCCCTGCTGCGCAAACTGCCTCACGTGGTCGGTTTCGTGACCGATTTGGCGGAACCAGCCCATGTAGAGCGTTTCCGTTTGGCCCTGGTGGGTGAGGTGCTGCGGCGCAAGCGCATTTTTGACGATGCGCCCCACACCATAGGCCGCCGCATCCAAAACATTTACGACTACAACAAAGCCAGCCCGGATAATCCTCTGCCCCATCTGCTCGTTGTCATTGATGAATTTGCCAAAGGGCTGCAAATCAATCCCGACTTCAAAACGACGATGGACAAAGACATTGTGGCCCAGGGGCGGGCGTTGGGCATTCATCTGATTTTAAGCACTCAGAAAGCAATAGATTTTATGGCCGTGCGCCAAAATATGGAAGTGCGCATGAGTATGCAGTTGCAAACCACAGAAGACAGCCGGGCTATTTTTAACCGGGATGATGCAGCCAAAAAATTAACCCGCGCCTGGCAAGCCTTCCTCCAGGTCGGCGACAACCAGATTTTCGAGATGTTCCAGGTGGCCCGCGCCGATATACCGTACAAACCGGAAAAGGCGGGCAATCTGGATTTGCTGGAAGATTTCACCATTTACCTGGTATTGCCGGACGGCCGTCGCCAGCCCCTCTATCAGCACCGCCCTCCCAGTCAGGAACAACTCGCCAAGAGCGCCTCGCATCAATTACCGGAGGCCGCTGTCCTGGTAGACCATATTTACCGTTACTGCCAGGACAAATATCCGGATACGCGCTCCTTATGCCTGCCGCCGCTGCCAGAAGCGGACAAGCTGCCCCTGCTTGACCTTTTGCGGGACACGCCGGTTTACTGTCTGTGGGATGGAACCGGATGGGATGGTGCGCAAATCCAGCCGGAGCGGCGTTTGCAAATTCCGCTGGGTCGCCTGGATTTACCCTTACAGCAAGAGCAACGGCCGTATCTTCTCAACCTCAACCAGGGAGACGGGCATTTTATCGTCACCGGGGCGGCCGGTTCCGGCAAAGGGCTGGCGCTGCGCAGCCTGGTACTGGGATTAGCTGCCGCCCATTCACCCGACGACCTGCTTTTCTTCCTGGTAGGCCACAGCCCCACGCTGGCTATTTTTGCGGAACTGTCCCACTGTCAGGCGATGATTCAGCCAGACGAAACAGAACGGGTGTCCCGCCTCTTCACCTTCTTGCAGCAAGAAACGCGGGAGCGGGCCGAAAGAATGTCCGATACCCAAACAGACACGATGGAGGGGCTGCGCGCTGCCTGCCCGGAATTGCCATTACCTTCTCTTGTGGTTGTGTTTGATGATTTTGCTGGATTTATGAGCGATCACCCCCAATTTTCCCAGACAATGACACAGTTGATACGCGCGGGAAAACAGACTGACATCCATATAGTGTTCAGCGTTACGGCTTTCCGGGGATCACACACCAAAGTTCTGACTAATACCCTGAACCGCCTGGCATTGGGCGTCAGGCGGGGCGGGGATACGCTGGAGATTTTAGGGCAGCGCGCCAAACCGCTGCCGGACAAGCCGGGCCGGGGCTATGTTCTGGCAGATCAGTCAATCCTGGAATGCCAGATCGCCGCGCCGTCCCGCCGCACCGGTGTTGCCCTGGCTTCCCCGGACGCAACGGTAGAGATTCGCTCCTGGGTGGCTGAAATGAAGCATAGTTGGACGTGGGCAAACGGCCGTAGCCCCCTGCCGCTTATCACCGTCTTACCGCGCCATCTGCCGCTGGAAACGCTGTGGCAAACCTGGCCGGCCCCATCCGGCAGTCTGGCTTCATTACCTACCGCCGCGCTGGGGTTGGATTATGATTCTCTGTCGCCTGTCATGCTGGATTATTCCCGGCTGCCCGCCTACAATTTGGTTATTGGCCCGCCGCGCAGCGGTAAGACGGAATTTTTATTGACGCTGGGGCTGGCTACGGCCGTAAACATCCCCCCTGACCGCATAGAAATTTTCATATTCTCCCTGAAGCCGCAAAGCCCGCTGCAAATGCTGCGTTACCTGCCCCACGTACAATTTGCCGGAAACGTTTCCCGCGCCCGCAAACTGCTGCAAAAAATACAATCCAGTCTGGCAGAACGGCTGGGCCGGCTGCAAATACATGAAGATCAAACTCTGGCCACATTGGTTGACGTGGCGACCGCCATCCCCAAACAAACGATCATTTTTATTGATGATGCCCGGCAATTTAGCCATTTTGATGAACTGAACCCGCTGCTTGATGATTGTATGGCTTTCAGCCAGCGGTTAGGCGTGCATCTTTTCCTGGCAGACACCACCGCCCAGATCAATCAACTGAAGCAAAATTTCAGTCTTAAATATATGCAGCAGGTCAGCCGGTATGGCAGCGGGGTGGCTTTTTCCACTGACCCCAACGATTTGTCTCTGCTGAATCAGGTAGGGAAATTGAGCAATGCTGTGCTGAAATTCCACCAGCCGCAAATGGGCCACGGCCGTGGCCTGCTGGCCTATGACAATCAATTACAGGTGGTTCAATTTGCCCGCGCCGGGGAAGAAACCGCAGATACAATGCAATTTAATGAAAGTGTGCGGCAACTGGTTCAGGAAATAAACGGCCGTTACCCGCAGCCGGATGAGGAAGCGGAGGATTAGCGCAATGACTGCCTTCCACATGAATTGTGACGAAGCCCGCGACGTATCGTGGGAATTGAATCAGATGATTAACCGGCTGCATGGCGAATTGCAAACGGTGGTTGTTGCGGCCAATACGCTGGAAGTGGTTTGGCCGGACACTGAACCGAAGACGTTGATTATGGAACTCCAGGCCATCTTGACCCGGCTCAAAGAAACGGCCGCAGCCGGGGACGATTTGAGTCTTGCTTTGAATAAAGAAGTAGCTCAGTGGGAAACCTGGGATCAGGAAGGGGCGGCCAATATTCAGGGTACCAGTATGCCTGTAGCCTCAGCTTCTCCAATCTCCCAAACGGCCGTAACAGATGCGCCTGTGCCTGATGAGCCATCAGACTCAACTGCTTCAGAATCCCTAGTCGCACCGGCTGTTCCGGGTGAGCCGGAAGTCCCGCCGGGCACGGCCGTAACCAGCGGCCGTTGGCAGCAGCTCTCCAACTGGAGCGAAATTAACGGTGACATCAAAGATTTGGAATCTCGCTTTTCTCAACTGACGCCGGAAGAAGCTGACCGGCTCAACGAGTTGCAAGAGCAGCGCCGCCAGATACGCCAGATGTTTAGCGAAGGCATCCCTGAAAAAGCCGGCGCCAACTACTTCCCCGAAGGACAATGTACCTGGTACGTGGCTACCCGGCGCGAGTTGGGCGTATATGGAGATGCCCGCGAATGGGGCGACAATGCTATAAAAGCCGGCTTTGAGGTCGGCAGCGTGCCGGTAAAAGGGTCTGTCATGGTCTGGCAGCCGGGTGTTAACGGAGCCAATGCTGATTACGGGCACGTTTCCCTGGTAGAGCGAGTCATACCGGAATCCGATGGCTCGTTTACAGTTTACTACACCGACAATGACAATATGGACCCGGCTTCTCCCTTGCGCGTTTCCATCCGCCCCGGTGAAGAAGGCGTCCAGTTTATTTACGATCGCGCCTAGAGAGACAACGTTATGAAAAATCTGGAAGGCAGCCAAATCGGCAAATATAAAATTGATTCTTTATTGGGTGATGGCGGCATGGGCAGCGTGTACCGGGCCACCGACAGTTCCCTGAACCGTCAGGTAGCCATTAAAATAATTCGCCCCGCCATGTTGAAAGACCCTCAATTCAAACTGCGCTTTTTACAGGAAGCCCAGGCTGCTGCCAAACTCAACCACCCTTCCATTATCACCATTTATGAATTTAATGAAGACGATGGGCGCCTGTACATGGTGATGGAATTAGTGCTGGACGGCAGCCTGCTCACACTCCAGGAAGAATGGCAGCAACAAGGGCAGCCACCGCCCCTGGATGAAACCTTACACTTGCTGGCCCAGGTCGCTGAGGCTCTGGGGTTTGCCCACCGGCAGGGCGTCATACACCGGGATATAAAGCCGGATAACATCATGCGTAAAAAGCTCGTCCGGCCGGAACGTCCGGGCGAACCGGCCTGGCGGGCCATTGTCACCGATTTTGGCCTGGCTAAATTGCAATCCGGCGGCCTTTTGGAAACGGATGTGTCTATGCTTCTGGGAACACTGCCTTACATTGCCCCGGAACAGTTTCACGGGCAAAAGCCTGACGGCCGTAGCGACCTTTACGGTTTGGGTATCGTCCTGTACGAAATGACTACCGGGCAGCTTCCTTTCAAGACACATACCATCACTGACGCCATTCAGCAGCATTGTTACACTGCGCCCCGTTCACCCCGACTGCTGCGCTCTGACATACCGGAAGAACTGGAGCAAATTATCCTCAAGGCCTTGGAAAAAGAACCGGCTGACCGTTTTCAGGATGGCTACGAGATGGCCCAGGCGATCCGCCAGGTTATCGCGGCGCTGCCTAATCACATGATGACGCAAATGGAATCTTTACCGGAAGCAGCCCCTGTGATTGTGGCCGCAAACCATCCGGCCCAGGAACCGCCTGCCGATCAGCTATCTATCACAGACGAAAAGGGTGTGGCCCAAACGCAACCCATGATGCAGCCGGTGTTGACCGTCGGCCGCTCATCCGGCAACGATATTACCCTGAAAGAAAGGTCGGTTTCTTCCCGCCATGCCCGCCTGGAACACAGTTCTACTGGTTGGAAAGTGATTGATGTAGGCAGTACCAACGGGACGTATTTGGACACGCGGAAATTAGAGGTAAATGTATCCTATTCCTGGCCGCCGGGGGAAGAGTTGCATATTGGGCCATATACGCTTGTCTGGCAAACGGCCGTATCCGCCCAACCGGAAACCTACCAGCCGGCGCTTGCCGTAGTAGAACCGCTGCGGCCCGCCCAGCCGGCTCCAGCGCCGCCATCAGCTATGGCATCCGGTATTTCTGACAACACGCCTTATCTGGGGAATATTCGCCTGGAACCGGCCACTGTTCGGTTGGCGCCTGGGGCGCGTACAACTGTTAAAGCCCACATGACAAACGAATCCTCCCGCGTGGATCATTTCACTGTGGAGGTAACCGGATTACCGGCTGAATGGGTTGTCTTTCAGGAAAAACGGGTGGAGTTAATGCCTGATCGGGAAACCACCTTTCAATTCACTGTTCAGCCTCCCGCCGGACGGTCTTTGGCTCGTACCTATCCTTACCGCCTGACCTTGCGTTCCACCTCGGATACGCGGGTAGAGGGGCTGGCCTTCGGTAACGTGCTGGTAGAACCGGCCCCCGATTTTGCCGTCAGATTAAATCCGTCCCGCCTGCAAAACAGCGGCAACTGCCAGGTTGTTGTATCCAACACCGGCAATATCGAAGAACAATATGCCATCACCGGCTTGGATGATGAGGGGCAAATTATCTTTGATCAAATGACCCGTCGCGTCACTGTTCCCGCCGGGCATGAGGGCAAGGTTACTTTTGCGTTGGGGAGTGTGACACGGCCGTTCACCGGCCATAGCAACAAATCCCATCCCTTTGCTTTTCAAGTTGCCCCCACAACCGGAAAACCGCAAAAAGAAAGCGGCCAGTTGGCCGTTTCCCCTCGCTTCCCCCGTTGGCTCATTACTTTGATTTTGCTGATAGCAGTCGGGTCGGCATTTATGCCGGTGTTTTCTTTTAACACGGCACGGCAAAAAATTATTGCCGCAGCGCGAGAAACGGCGACGGCTGTGGCAATGGACGAAACAGCAACCAGAGTGATGAATGCTACGGCCACAACTGAATTAGCCACTACTACGGCCTTCGAGGCCGCTGCTACTGGCACACGCTCTTGGGAAATATCCGATCTAGATGGGGACGGTTTAACCAACGAAGAAGAAATAAATCTGGGTACTAACCCTGAAAAAGCAGACACAGATAGAGATGGCCTGCTAGACGGTGATGAAATCAATGCGGACAAAGTTAAAAGGTATGGTACCGACCCGATCAATCCTGACACAGACAATGATGGCCTGTTGGACGGTGCTGAAGTAAACGGTAATCCCAATGCGTCTGGTGCAGCGCGGGGACAGTATACCGACCCTTCACGTGCAGATACGGATGGGGATGGCGAACCGGATGCCGTAGATCCGGATTCTGGTCAGTGGCCCACACCTACGCCTTTGCCAGAAGAAAACTTGCTGACCAATCCCTCTTTTGAACTGCCGCCTATACCATTTGAAGACGCCAACACCAATGAACCCCATCAAGAATTAAGGGTTCCGGCCGGCTGGCATCTGCTTGTTTATGACAAAGCGCCTGTAGATGACAATGAAGGCGTTTATGTTTTCCCGGAAATGATAGAAAGAGAGAAGAGCGTCTTAAATGAATGTAATGGCGTCGGTGGAGCGGCATCGGCCGAATTATGCGACTTGTTTGATAAGGGGAAAATCCTTAAAGTGTTTAAGGGGCCAGGGCTGCCAATTCGTTTTGCCTTATACCAGGAGGTTTTTCTCTCCCCAGGAGCGTATAGTTTTACAGTAACTTATTTTGCCAATTCAATTTGGTATGAGGGGCGTTTTAGTCCTTTTGAAGATGGCCGGGCGGAAGTGCAACTGTGTATATCGGGCGCCGAATATTCTCATGAAGATTGGCAGCCAGTGGAAACCGGCAAAATTGTGACTCAGGAAATAAGATTTATTGTACCGGAAAGTCAAAACGTAACCCTTTTTGCCAAGTTCCGTAATCGGTTTGTGCAGGAAGAAAACGGCTGGTTTTTTGACCACTGGACATTACAAAAGATAGCCGCTATAGAGGATGTGGAGGCAGGAAAATTGCCATCTGCGCATGGTTGTGATGATGAAATTTTACAGCCTGGTGTTTATAACAATTAATATCTGGCAGCAGGACATCTCTGAATGAACGAATTCACCGGCACAGAATTTAATGGATATCAACTAGAAAAGCAGATTGGTTCCGGTTGATACCTGTTCACATGAAAGTTGACACATTTGGCACATCAGACTTCGCCAGGTCAGAGCCAGAAAAACAGCCAGCTCATTAGAAGGAAATCGAACGCCAGTTGCCTCGCAGCGGCAGCCAA
>JAJRTP010000315.1 GCA_024278255.1 Chloroflexota bacterium
AGGAACCGCCGATATTGTACAACAGCAGAACAATGCCTACCTGCGTATTGGTCAGGCCCATAGCCACCGCAATGATAGCCACCAGCAAATTACGGCTGCTGTTGAGGATGTCTATGAAAAAGTGCGACATAGAAACGGCCTGATACGGCCGATTCCGTAAAAATGTCATTTGTGTAGCAGCCATAATTGTCTCCGGTTGGGTAATTAAAGTGGCAAAGTTGCCAAGTGGCGGAGTTGCAGCCGATTCTTTTACTTTGCCCCTCTGCCGCTTTGCCGCATTATAATGAAAATAGCTGATCAGATGCAATCTTGATTAGCCGAATTGCTTTACTGGGGCTAAAATTGCCCTATAACCTTACTTTCAATTTCGTGTTACGTATTGCGCATCATGTGTGCAGAGATTTTATACAATACACAATACGTAATCAGAAATCAAACTTCAGGCGCTGCGTTACCAGATGGGGACATGGGCGTCTTATTTTAGATGAGGAGATTTGTAAAATGGGTGATGCAATTGTAAGTGAAAGACTGCCGCTGACACCGGATACGATGTGGGATATTGAATATTATAAGGAAACCGGACTTTATTTTTACCTGGAAGCTACCCAGGAAATGCTGCCTAACGGCCGTGTAGACGTGATCAACTATGGCGAAATGATCATGATGGGCAGCTACTCCTACCTCGGGTTAATCGGCCATCCCAAAATTAACGAAGCCGCCAAAGCCGCCATTGACAAATACGGCACCGGCACGCACGGCGTCCGCCTGTTGGCCGGTTCGCTGGATATTCACAACCAACTGGAAACCCGTATTGCTGAATTTAAGCAGACGGATGCCGCCATTACCTATTCCAGCGGTTACGTGACCAATCTGTCTACCATTTCTTCCCTGCTGCGGAAGGGGGACACCGTCATCAGCGACAAGTTAAACCACGCCAGCATTGTAGATGGCTGTCTGCTGGCGATGGCTAAACACGTCCGCTTCCGGCACAACGACATGGATCATCTGGAAAAACGGCTGAGAGATGCGAACCCTGACGGCCGTAAACTGGTCATCGCCGATGCCGTATTCAGCATGGATGGCGACATCATCAACCTGCCGGAAATTGTGCGCCTCTGCCAAAAATATGATGCTTACCTGATGATTGACGAAGCCCACTCTCTGGGTGTTTTGGGTGAAAAGGGGCACGGCATTGAAGAACATTTCGATATGCCGCCCGATGTAATTGACATAAAGATGGGGACGTTAAGCAAAACTATCCCCAGCGCCGGGGGCTACGTGGCCGGTTCAGCTCGTCTGATCGAATTTCTCAAGCATGAAGCCCGCGGCTTTATCTTCTCAGCCGCTCTGCCACCCGCTTCCACGGCCGCAGCCAGAGTCGCCTTTGATATTATGGAAGAGGAACCGTGGCGCGTGACCAAATTGCAGGAAAATTACGGGCTGTTTGCCAGCCGTCTGCGGGAAGCCGGGTTTAATTTGCTGCACACGGAAGCAGCTATTGTGCCCGTGGTCTGTGGTGAAACGGAAACGGCCGTGCGTCTGGCCCACCACTGTCAGCAGCAAGGCATCTTCATCCAGGCTGTCGGTTCCCCCGTCGTGCCCGAAGGTCAAGCCCGCCTCCGGGCCTGCGTCTCTGCCGCGCACACTACCGAAGACATCAACTACTGCGCCGATACCATCATCGAAGGCGGCCGGGCGTTGGGTGTTATAGATTAAACCAGCCACAGATGACACAGGAAATATCGGTTTAATCTGTGTCATCTGCGAAATCTGTGGTTCATTTTTTTTGAACTGGCCTTATACGAAAAAAAGCCGGACTTCTTCAAGAAGTCCGGCTTTTATATTTAGCGAGACTGGTTACAAACCCATATCGTCAGCCACCCAGGCTAATCCAGCTTCCTCCAGCGAGGTGCGGGTAGGTGTGCCGGTGGCTACATCCCAACCGGCCTGCTCGTAATACATATCCAGCCCATTCTGGAATTCTGCTTCGTCCAGCTTGATGCCATCGGAACGGCCGCCTTCCAGGGCGTGCGTAAACGTCTTCTTAGGCAATGTATCCTGGTCACGGGTTAAGCCTTCACGAGCATTGAAAGCCCGCATCAGGTTCAGGCGGCGCTTACCCACCTCCTGCATATCATCCACCGTCCAGCCCCAGCCCGTGGCCGCATTAAACACGTCCACCATGTCCTGCGGGCCGTAAAGCTGCCAGCCGGGGCCATAAACAAACTGGCAAACGCTGATCGTATCCATGGCGCTGTAGGTGTATTCTGTCGTCAGGGCAAATTCCACTTTTTCCGCATTGAGAACCTTGTTCGGCTGCGGTTTGTCCAGGCCAATCTGGTTCAGGAACACCTTGTAGCCGGGCCATTCCTCGTTGCCGTTATAATTGCGCGGATTGTACATCGTGTCATGCTCTGAGGATTGGTGGTCAGCGCCAAAGGGGTTGACGGCGTAAATGAGGGCCAGGCTGCGTTTGACCTGGGGCATGTGCGCCGGCATCTCCTGTCCTTTGATGGTAATCAGGTATTCGTGCCCTTTGCCCAGAATATCGGCCGCTTTAGCCGAGCCATTTGCCAGAATATCGCCAAACCCTTCCCGGTTGAGCGTCTTTTCCAGCATAGCAATCATCGCTTCGGCATCGCCAAAACGCAGTTCGATGCCGTCCGTATCTTCTAAAGTGAGGACGCCATTCTCAAAACATTCCATCGCCCAGGCCAGGGTTGCGCCGCAAGAGATGGTGTCTACGCCATATTCGTTGCAAAGCTGGTTGGCGTAGGTGACGGCGTGCAGGTCGTCTATGCCGCAGTAGGAGCCGAAGGTGGAGATGGTTTCGTATTCGGGGCCGCCATATTCGGGATCGAGTTTGTGGTTTTGATATTCGGCTTCGACGACGCGCTTGCAGCGCACGATGCAGGCGTAGCAGGTGTCACGCCCCAGTTTGTCCTGTTTGCCTTCTTCCGCGCCGCGCAGCAGTTCGTCATAGAGCCGTTCGCCGCTGATGGCTTCGGCCTCGGCAAAGTAGCCGGCATTCCAGTTGTAGGTGGGCAGGCCGCCCGCGCCGTTGTTGCCCATGACCACTTCGGGCGTGCCGTAACGGCCGAATCCTTCCATGTCGCTGCCGGGGAATGCTTTGGCGCCTTTGCGGTTGACGGCCGTAATCCCCGCTTTGTCGGCCGGATTGGGGCGCTGCGTACCGCGCACAGCAATCGCCTTCAACTTTTTGCTGCCCATCACCGCCCCCACACCGGTACGGCCCCAGGCCCGGTTGCTCATGTTCATAATGGCGGCAAAATTAGCCAGTTTTTCCCCGGACACGCCAATTTGGGCAATTTCCGTCTTTTTGTCGCCCAACTCTTCCTTGAGAGCGGCGTCTACGTCCAGCGTAGGCTTGCCCCACAAATGGCTGGCGTCGCGCAGTTCTGCCTCGCCGTTGTGAATCCAGAGGTAGACGGGCGTTTCAGAGGCTCCGGTGATGACGATGGCATCAAAACCGGCGTATTTCAGTTCGGCCGGCCAGAAACCTCCGGCCTGGCTGTCGGAGACACCGCCGCTTTTGGGGGATTTGCAGGTAACGGTGCAGCGACTTTGCCCGCTGATGGGCAGCCCGGTAGGGGCGCTGATAGCAAAGGTGAGCGTGTTTTCCGGGCTGAAAGGGTCTGCGCCCTGGGGAGTGTTTTTCCAAAGGTAGTACAGCCCCATCAAGCTACCCCCCACGTAATGCCGGTAAAATGATTCGTCTGGTTGTTCGATTTCTAACTGCCGGTTTGTCAGATCAACGTGTAAGATTTTGCCGGTGTATCCGTTAAGCATGGTGTGCCTCCTATTTGGTAATTGGGTTTTTGGACAATCGGGTGGAATGCCAGTTTGTTATTGTGAGGTTAATTGTCTAACAATGTGGTATCCGGGTCAAGAGGCACAGCAGATAAAGCGAGGAACAAATAACCGAATACCGATTACCGTTCCCTGTCATATTCCAGCTTCTTGAGCCGGTAGAGAGCATCCTGGGTAAGCTGGCGGTGTTTGCTGGAAATGTCGGCCTGGACGCCGAAGAGGAAGATAAGCAGGCCGACGAGGAGCAGGCCGGTGCCGATGGTGACGGACTGGATGTACTGGTTGGTGGGATCAGTGAAGCGGGTGTAAAAGAAGCGCAGCCAGAGAAGCAGCCCGCCGAGGATGAAGGGCAGGGCGATGTAGCTGAAGGTGCGCAGCGGTTCGTAGAAGGCGTAGAGGCGGATGATGGTGCTGGCCTGGGCTTTGATGAAGTGAGAGGTGCTGCGCTGCAGGCGGGACGGCCGTAACGGATCATTTGTCTCCACCGGCACGCTCAAAATCGTCAACCCCAGCTTGCCGGCCTGAATAATGGTATCCAGCGTATAGCTGAAATTGGTCAGGATATTGAGATGCAGGGCGGCATCGCGGGTGTAAGCGCGGAAACCGCTGACCGCATCCGGTACTTCCGTGCCGCTGACAGTGCGTACCGTCCAGCTTCCCGCTTTTTGCAGGAGCTTTTTGGCGGGAGAGAAGTGAGCAATCTGGTCTGTCTGCCGGTTGCCAATGACAATATCTGCTTCCCCGGCGATGATGGGGGCCACCAGATCGAGGATGTAACGGCCGGGGTACTGGTTGTCGGCATCGGTATTGACGATGATGTCCGCTCCCAGGTGCAGGCAGGCATCCAGCCCGACCTTAAAGGTGCGGGCCAATCCCTGGTTGCGCGATTGCCGGATGATGTGGTTGACACCGAGCGATTGGGCGATAACGGCCGTACCATCCGTGCTGCCGTCATCAATCACCAACGTTTCAATACAATCAATACCGGGAATTTCCGCGGGCAAATCCGCCAGGGTGATGGGCAGGGAATCGGCTTCGTTATAGCAGGGAATTTGGATGATTAGTTTCATGAGGTAGTCTGGTAGTCGAGTAGTCTTGTAGTCGAATAGTCGGTTGGCATTGTGTTTCACTCGTTGGGGATGGCGTTCAACTCTTCCCAGCAGGCGCAGGCTTCTTTGCTGACGTTGCCGCGGGTGAGGAAGCCGTCGTATTCGCGCCCCGTGCCCTGGGAAACCCAGCCGCCTAAATCGAAGGGCAGTGTGCCATCGGCGGCAATCCAACGGCCGTTATACGTGCGGGACAGATGGACGTGATCGGCATCGGAAAAGCCGCCCTCGCAGCCGGGATGCCCCAGCCGGTCGCCTGTTTGCACCAGAGAGCCAACGGGAATACGGTCCCGGTTGTCCAGGTGCATGTAGGTGACGGCCCAGCCGGTGCCGG
>JAJRTP010000004.1 GCA_024278255.1 Chloroflexota bacterium
CCTTCCACAATCACCGCCTGCCGCGCTTCCCGGATGTGCCGCCGGGCCATATCCAGACCAAAGAGCAGGCGGCTTTTGTCGAACAAAACCGTTTGCGGGGAGTTGAGATATTTGGGAATGCCGTCTTTTTCCAACGTGCGTGCGCCAAAGCCTACGGTACGGCCGTCTACGTCACGAATCGGTATCAACAGCCGGTTACGGAAGCGGTCATAGCGCGTCCCCTTGTCCGGGTTCTCCGTCAGCAGCCCCACCGCCAGCAAATCCTCATCCGTATACCCCTGCCCGTTAAAATGGGAGCGGCAAGCGTCCCAGGAATGCAGGGCAAAGCCAATCTGAAACGTCTCAATCGTCTGCTCCGTCAGCCCCCGCTTCTGAATGTACTCACGAGCGGTCGCCGCTTGGGGCGCGTGCAAAAACAATTGGTGAAAATAATCCGAGGCGGCCGAAAGCAAATCAGCCAGTTTTTCTTCCCGCGCCTTCTTCTTTTTATCCACCGGCTTGCGCGGTTGCAGTTCCACCCCGGCCCGCTTGGCCAGATTTTGCAGCGCTTCCTTAAAGTCCCAGCCATTCTGCTTCATCACAAAGGAGAAAACGTCGCCCCCATCGGCGCAAGCTCCAAAACAACGCCACGTCTGTGTTTCCGGGAAGACAAAAAATGCGGGGGTACGGGTATTATGGTGGAAGGGGCAAAAACCGGCATAGCTGCGCCCCGATCTGCGTAAAGAAACAGTCTCGGAAATGAGGTCTACTATGTCCAGCCGGCTTTTAATTTCGTCAGTTACACGCATGAGATTAAGGGTTTGATTTCCGTCGCTTTCATTTCTGCCAGTATATTTTTATCATCAGGCGTGTTGGAAATTATACCCCAATCCCTACATATGTTCTAAACTTTTAATGTAGGCAAATCAAATCAAAGATTATGACTTGTCCCGCGGCGTTATCAATTCAAAGGACTGGTTGTTGGCTGTAATTTGTTCAGCAATTTGCGCAGATGTGAGGGTCTCGTTTTGATCCAACGGGCCGATAAGATCGGTGCGGATTTTGATGGTCAGGCGGGAGAGAGCGCTCATAAGCTGGTTGGTTTCCCGTTTGTCCAAATCCGGGTCCTGGGCAATCTGGGCAAACGTGCGGATGAATTTCTCAAATTCCACCAGCACATCGGGGTCGGCCACCAGCGCCAGTTTCTGGTTGAGGAATTGTAGCTTGATAATGTCGTCGGCCGACATTTCGCCGGACAACACCACGTCTTCCAGGTGGTCTATCAAGTCCATGTAAATTTGCTTTTTCAGGTCGAGGAAGTTGAGGTTTTCTTCTTTTTTGAGTTCGACTTCGGTTTGTTTGTTGAGGAGTACGGCCGTAATCAACACCGTCACAAACGATCCCAGAAAAATCAACACGATTTCCTGCGACAACGGATCATTACCCGACCGGACAAACACAAAGCGAAAAAAGCCGTAGCCAAAAATAAACACTACAACCGCCAGCAGCAGCAAAAGCGCGTTGCTCCGGTTCAACGAACGTAAAGATTTCATACCGCACCTCGGCGGCTATTGTGGCTTAATTTGCCAGATTTCGCCAACAGAAAACAACGTTTTAACGGTGCAGCAACCCGGCGCTTGCACCCCTTATGGGACTATTGCATAATATCATCAGAAGAAAAGGGAAAATCATGCCGGAAATTTCGAGATTTTACGGAATCATTATCACAATGTACTATGAGTACGGCCGTCACCAACACCCCCATTTTCATGCGCGTCACGGCCGTTACAAAGCCAGTTTCACTATCTCACCGCCAGCCTTACTAGCCGGCGCTATGCCACGAAGACAGCAAAACCTGATTTTAGCCTGGGCAGAATTACATCAGGAAGAATTGTTAGAAAACTGGCAGCGTATCAAGAAAGAACAACTGTTGAGCAAAATTGATGGGTTGAAATAGAGGTGAGAAATGAACGAACAGAATCTATTTGATTACGATTTACATGACGTAACCGCTTTCGAAATCGTATCCGATTACACTCTCCGCGTCTGGTTTGACGATAATACGGAACAGATCATCAACTTTGAACCTATTTTACACGGGCCATTATTTGGCCCGCTGCGCGATTTGACCATCTTCAATCAAGTAGAACTGGATCAAGAGATCGGCACACTGGTTTGGCCGAACGGTGCAGATATTGACCCCACCGTTTTACACGATTGGCCCACTCATGCAGACGCCATTATTCAGCGTCGTCAAAAACAGTTTGCCGCGCCCCCAATGTAAAATTACAGAAAATGCAAAGAGCATGAAGATTTCTACTTTTTTGCCTCCACGCTCTCTGCATTTCCCAATTTCTACGAGACCAAATCTTTAATCCGGTAATACTGCGCCGCCAGCGGCACAAACCAGGGACGACCGCGATAAAAGAACTTAATGTCCTCCGGGATTTCTATAAAAGGAGAACTGTCAATCTGCCCGGCGAGGAGCTTGCCCGCCTCCGTACCCAGATAAGTGGCAATAGAAAGGCCGTGCCCGCCGTAGCCAAAGGCATAATGAATGCCGTCCACCCGCCCCATGTGCGGCATCAGGTCAAAGGTGATGCCCAACTGCCCCGTCCAGGAGTGGGTGATGGCGTAGGGTTCCAATTGGGGGAAGACGCGCAGCATCCCGGCGCGTAGTTGTGCCGCGCTGTCCCCCAAATCCAGGCCAGTGCTGAGATTGTTCCGACCACCCCACAACATACGGCCGTCCGGCGTCAAGCGAAAATAGTTCAGAAAAATCTTGGAATCATAAAACATGCGTCCCTTCGGGCTGATTTCCTGCTGTACCTCCGGCGGCAGCGGTTCCGTGACAATGCTGTAGCTGCCTACGGGGAACAATTTGCGTTTCAGCGGCGGCACTAACTGGTCTGTGTAACCGTTGGTAGCCACCAACACCTCCTTCGCCTTGACGCTGCCCTGGCTGGTGTGTACCAAAAATACGGTAGGCAGCTTTTCAATGCGGGTCACACTCGCCCGCTCGCACAAATGGACGCCGTAATTTTCAGCAATAGCCCGCGCCAGTCCCAGGACGTATTTAGCGGGCTGGATACCGCCGGAGTAATCGTCGGCCAAACCACCGTAATAAGCGTCTGTACCGATTTCACTGCGCAGGTCTTCCTTTGTCACCCAGGTTGTTTCGTGATGGAACTCCTCGCGCAGCCAGTCGGCGTACTGCCGGTAATAGTCGGCGTGGGATTCCTTGAAGAAAAGGGCCACGTGGCCGGGACGCTGCCAGTCGCAGGCGATTTCTTCTTCCCGCACGATTTGATCGATCAGGTCAATGGCATCCAGGGAAGCTTGCCAGAATTTGTGGGCGTAGTCACGGCCGTACTTCTGCCAGATCGTCTTGAGCGATTGCTTCAGTCCCGGCGTCGCCATCCCTCCGTTGCGGGAACTGGCTCCCCAGCCAATCGTCTCCCGTTCCAGCACAGCCACAGTGGCCCCGCTTTTAGCTAAAACGCGGGCTGCATTCAACCCGGTATACCCGCTGCCCACAATCGCCACGTCTACGGCGTCCGGCAAAGCTTCAGCCACCGGCAAATCGTCAGGGCGGGAAAATTGATCAGTCCAAAAAGGTTCTGTTTTCATCTCATTTGCCCAACGCCGCCTTCACCCCATCCTCAAACGCCTGCAACGTTTCCGCGGCGTCCTCCATCGTGTGATCCGAACAGAGGAAATACGGTTCAAAGCCATCCTGTTCCGGCATGACCCCATGTTCAATCATGTAGCCGTGAATCTTCTCCAGCATCTCCCAATCACACAACGCATGGAGGTCGCGCCAATCTTTGGGCTGCTGCTCGGCAAGGCAAACGCCAAACATGGCCGGGACGCCGTTGATGAAGTGGGGCAGGCCGTATCGGTTCAGAATTTCGTCAATGCCGGTCATCAACGTCGTGCCCACCTTGTCAATCTGGGGAAACACTCTACCGGACTGCATAAATTCCA
>JAJRTP010000316.1 GCA_024278255.1 Chloroflexota bacterium
ATTCTGGCCGATTTGCTGGGGTTGGGTATCTGGGACAAGTATAAAGAGGCAGCTACTGTCCGGCGTAAAAGTGAGGAAAACCGGAAGACGCTTTTGGAAAGCCAGGTAACAGAAATTGAGCTGGAACTGGCTGAAGAGGAAACGCGGCAGGCAGAATTGCAAGCGGTGCAGGCGACATTGGCGGCGGTCGCGGAGCGTCTGGCCGATAAGGAAGCCCTCTTGCAAGAACTGCGCCGCAGGGAAACGGCCGTCCAGCAAAAAAAGCAGCAGTTACAAAATTTGGAAACCAGTCTGACCCGTGCCCGGCATCGTCTGGGGAATTTGCAGGAGACGTTGGCCAGGCGGCAGGCAGAACGGGCGGCACACGAGGAACTGCTGGCTCAGGCTGAAACCATCACGGCCGATTACGCCGCCTGGCAGGAAGCGGACGCTGCGACCCGGGCCTGGCAGGAGAGGGCGGATGCGTATCACCGGCTGCAAAAGGAGATACGGCCGTATGAACTCGCCATCGCCCAGGAAAAAAGCCGTCTGGAACAGCGCTTGCAGGAATTAACAGCCCGCGCTGCTGAGGTAGAGCAAGCCATTGTGGAACGGGAAGCCGTCCAGAAAACATTGGCCGAAGCGCAAACCCGGCTTGAAGAGTTGGCGGCTGCTCTGCAAGCGTTAGCCGAGCAGGAACAGAGTTGGCATGAAAAACAGGCCGAACTACAACGCCGGCAAACAGAGTGGAATGCTCTCTTGCAGGAACGGGAACGGCTGCAAAAACAGGCGCAGCGGATGGAGAAATTGAGGGAAGAGGAAACGGCCGTCTCCCAAAATCTGGCCGACGCGGAGCGGGAACTCGTCCGGCTGAATGCGGAAATTGGCAATCTGGGGGAACTGCATAACCAGCACGCCGCTTTTCTGGCGGAGAAGAACGCGCTGGAAAGTGACCAGCCTCGTCTCCGGGCGGAATTCAAGCGGCGCCAAGAGCGCGTCAGCCAGTTACAGGAAGAAGAGATTGACGGCCGTTGCCCCCTCTGCGACCAGCCGTTGACCGAAGAACACCGGGAAACTGTTTTGGCGCAGTTGCGGCGGGAGCTGACAGAGATTGAAGCGCAAGGCAAGGCGGCTAATGATCGTATCATGGTTCTGGAGCAGGAAATTGGCGGGATGGAGCAGCGGCTGAAGCAGGCGCCCAAACTGGAACAGCAGCAGCAAACCCAGCGGGACCGCAAAGCGCGGGCTGAGGCGCGGCTGGCGGAAATCCGGCAGGCGCTGGCGGAATGGCAGGTGGAGGGGGCGGCGCGGCTGGCGGAACTGGATACGGCCGTGGCCGACGACAGCGCTATTACCCTGTTGCAGGCGGAAGTTAAGGAACTGGAAACGGCCGTGCCGGAAAAATCCCGCCTGGACAAAGAACGCCAGGAACAGCAGCGCCACCTCTCCCAAAGCGAAGCCCGGCTGGCCGAGATTGAGCGTCTGATTGCGGCGTGGGAAACGTCCGGGCAGGCAGAACTGGCTCAGGTAGAGGCGCAGTTGGCCGGGGAAGATTTTGCCGCTGAAGCGCGGGCGGCGCGGGCAGAATTAGAGGTGCAGTTGGCGGAAATTGGCTATGATGAGACGACGCATCAGGCAGCGCGGCATAAACAGCAGGTGTTGGCTGAGGCGCCGGAACGGCAGCAGCAGCTAAACCAGGCGGAAGCGGCCGTGAAGCCATTGGAAGATGCTCTGGCTGATCTGGCTGAGCAGATTGTGGCCCAGCAGGAGGCAGTGACGGAACTGGAAACGCAGCGGGATACGGCCGTAACTGAACTGGAAGCGCTGGCTGCCGAAAGCCGGGATTTGCGGCAGGTGGAGGATGAAGTGTTCCGTCTACGAGAGGAGCAGGTACAGGCTAATCGCACGGTGGGAGCGGCCCAGCAGAAATTGGCGGTGCTGGTCAGTCTGCGGGATCGGCGGGAGCAGTTGCAGGAGGAACAGACGGCCGTAACCCGTCAGATTCAGCGGTTGAAACTGCTGGAAAAGGCGTGCGGGCGCAGCGGGGTGCAGGCGCTGCTCATCGAGCAAGCACTGCCGGAAATTGAGGATCACGCCAATGATTTGCTGGACAGGCTGACTGGCGGCGAGATGCGTATATTGTTCAGTACGCAGAAGCAGCTTAAGAGCCGGGACGGGGTAGCGGAGACGCTGGATATTAGAATTCAGGATGGGGCGGGGGAACGGCCGTATGAAAATTACAGCGGCGGCGAACAGTTTCGCATCAATTTCGCCATCCGTTTGGCGCTGTCCCAGATTTTAGCCAAGCGTTCCGGGGCGCGGCTGCAAACGCTGGTGATTGACGAAGGGTTCGGCAGCCAGGACCCCCAGGGGCGGCAGAAGCTGGTGGAAGCGATTCACACCATCGAGGATGATTTTGCTGTGATTCTGGTGATTACGCACATTGAGGAGCTGCGAGATCAGTTTTCTAATCAAATTGTGGTGGAGAAACGGCCGTCTGGTTCTGTGATAACGGTTGTGTAAACGGGAAAGGGTGTGAGAGGAAGCAGCGTGGGATTGAGGCGTGTCACCTCATCACGCATCAGATTCATCTGGCGGCACACTAGGCAGAATAATCTCAAAGGTTGTACCCTGACCAACTTTACTGCTGACAGAAACATGGCCGCGATGGGCTTCCACAATTTCCTTGACCAGGGCCAGCCCTAACCCTGTGCCGGGGCGACGCTGCCCTTTTTCTTCCACCTGGTAGAAGCGTTCAAAAATATACTTCAGCTTGTCAGCCGGTATACCGCTGCCTGTGTCTGTAACTTCGATAATCACATCATCCCCTTCAGTCCACATACGGATGGTGACTGAGCCGCCAGCAGGGGTGAATTTGAAAGCATTGGACAAAAGGTTGTCAAATACACGGCGCAGATGGGTAATATCACCTTGAATCAGGGGGAGCTGCGGGGCAATATCTGCCTGGAGGGTAATGTTGGCTTCGGCGGCTTGTATTTGATAATCAGCCAGCATGGAATAGATGAGATCGGCCGCCAGAATGTTTTCCCGCCGGAATTCCTGAGTCTGGGCAGCCAGCAGAGCCGTGAGATCCTCTACCAGATTTGCCAGCATTCGGGTGCGGCGCAGAATAATCTCCATAGATTGGCGCTGTTCCGGCTGCAAATCGTCGGCTAAAGATTGATTTAATAGTTCCACGTGCCCAAAAATAATGCCCAATGGCGCTCGCAGTTCGTGAGAGACATTGTGAATGAACTTGTTTTTAAGTTCATCCAGTTCAGCTTGCCGGTTGAGCATTTGGGCCAGGGCGTTGGCTCGCTGCTGCACTTCGGTGTACAGGTGGGCGTTTTGAATGGCAATACCGGCTTGCCGGCCTACCGATTCCAGAAGGGCGACGTCACGGTCAGAAAATTGCCGGTGATTCTCGTGGAAGTTGAACAATATAAGCGCGCCCAGGCACTTATCCCCGGCGATAATGGGCGCTCCCGCCAATGCAGCGATGCCAATCCGCACCCATTTTTCTTTGGCTAATTTGTAATCAGCGTAGTCCGCCAAAACCAGAGACTCGCGTTTTTCTACAATTTGCCAGGCGATGTTATCCTTGTTTTTGGAGGGGCGCAGGTTGACGTGGCTGGGAATATTATAAGGATAATAAGTGATAAATTGTTCGTCTACAACCAGACCTAACAATCCGGCGTCAGCGCCAATGAGTCTGGTAGCCATACGTACAACGCTGCTGAGGATTGTGGGCAGGTTCAGGACGCTGCTGAGGGTAAGGGTGATTTCGCTGAGACGCCGTTCCCGGCGTAAATTTTCTTTGGTTTCTTGAAGCAGTTTTATGTTGCGCAGGGCGAAAGCGCCAATGTGGCACAGGGTTTCGCCGGCAGTGATTTCTTCCGGGGTGAACGGCCGTGCTTCATCTCGGTACGTAATAATGATGCCAATAACACTATTGTCTGGAGTGACGAGGGGTAGGGCCGCATAAGCCTGAATCCCTTCTTGCTGCATCATAGTTTTCAAAGATTCGGTTCGTGGATCCGTCATTATGTTATTTATGATGACGGATTCCAGAAATCTGGCCTCATAAGCCGGGGCTTCTTGATAATGCTCCCGGATAAATTCAAGATAGGGTTCTGATATGCCTGAAGAATAAGGGATTTGCAGGTTGGGGACAGCAGCGGCCATAAGGTAGGCTGCGACCCGGTCTGAATTGGTTACCTGGCATACGGCCGTAGACAGCACAGGCCATAACTCTTCGACACTTTGGATGTCCAGTAAAGACTGAGCTGTTTCAATGATTAATTGTTGCTGGCTGTTGACGGCATCAGTTTGGGTTTGCTTTTCTGCGAGTTCCCCTTCCAGTTGCCGGATGCGTTTTTCATAGGCAGCCAGTTGGGTTTGTGCCTGGTTTAACTGTTGGCGCAATTCTGCTACTTCTTGTGGGGTTTCGTTGGGGGTGTGATGTTCGGTCGTTGACATGTTGAGTGGGTGTAAGGGCGACTGGAACTATTTGTTCTAACCGCCCTTGTAGGCAACAGCGCGTAAAGTGAAAAGTGTTAATTCCTCAATGACATTTTCAGCTTCACTATCAGGGTCTGCGTGGGAAAGCAGATTGAGAATAACTTCGTCATGCGCACCGGCAATAGCTTCGGCAGCGCGGCGGCAATTTTGGGGTGGAATGGTTTTCTGGGTGACGGCCGTCTCTAACGGCCGTAACCAGATGGCTACCAATCGTTCCCGAAATTCCTTCTGGCGGCTGGTAAGGGAGGGGACAGCTCCCACACCGCCTACTAATAAAAGGTGGATAACGGCCGGTTCATACAGGGCGATATTGACGTAAGCCTGAATGCCGTTTTGCACCTGTTCTGGCAGCGTTGTTTGGCGGCGCACCGCCTGGTCAATGGCTTGTAACAGGAAATCGGCCGTTTCCTCGTATAAATGGACAAACAATGTTTCTTTGTCCGGAAAGTAAAAATAAAATGTGCCCACAGCCACGTCGGCGGCGCTGACAATATCGCGTACCGTGGCGGCGTGGTACCCTTTTTCGGCAAAAACACCCACAGCCGCCTGCATCATGGCGGTGCGTTTGGCGTCTTTTTTCTTCCGGGTTTTTTCGCTGCTTCTGTACGGCATAGCTGTCCGTGTTATAGTTTAGAGTAAACGCGGTAAGAATCCGCGGCTACCATGCTCAATTGGTAATGATTTATCGGTAATTGGCAAGTTTGAGGCGTCAAACTTAGCTACTAATTCCGAGAATACATGAGGCGAGAAAACACGTCAATGTCCTATTTAGGCTATCGGATTGTGAATGTTGCGAAAAGGGATGAGCGATGACACTGCTTGCGCTGCATCTGGATAGAACAAATGATACACCATTATACCTGCAAATTTATGATCAGCTAAAAATGGCGATCCTGGCGGGGGAGATTGGGCCGGGTACACGTTTGCCCCCCAGCCGTCAATTGGCCCAGACGTATGGTGTGGGCCGCATTACGGTGACGCAGGCGTACCGGCAGTTGGAGAGGGAGGGGTTTGTTTACGGCCGTACCGGAGCCGGAACCTATGTGTCTGATGATTTGCCCGTGGCTAAAAAGGGAGCAGAGAATGTGCCATTTGTACCAGCCCTGTCTGCCTGGGGCGAGCGGGTGATCGCGATTGGCAAGGACGGCCGTTCACCCTCCAGGTCGCGGCCGGAAATTGATTTTGGTTTTGGCCGCTCGTTCCCGCACATTTTTCCCTATGACATTTGGCGGCGGCTGTTGGCCCGTTATTTGAGTACAGATGACGTGATGTTGTCCCGCTATGGATCGGTGGCCGGATTCTACCCGCTGCGGCAGGCCTTGGCCGACTACTTGCGGCGGCTGCGCGGGGTGCGCTGCACGGCCGATCAGGTGGTGATTGTCAGTGGCGTGCAGCAGGCGTTGGATATTTTAGCCCGGCTGCTTTTGGCAGAGGGAGATGGCGTGCTGGTGGAGACGCCGGGGTACGTGGACGCTTTTGCCTTGTTTCGCCTGCACGGCTGCCGTTTGCTGGCTCTGCCGGTAGGCGATTGCGGCTTTCCCGTGGCGCAGATTCCGGCGGACTGTGAAGCGCGGCTGGCGTATGTGACCCCTTCCAACCAGTTTCCCCGCGGCGGGGCGTTGCCGTTGCCGGAGCAGTTGGCTTTGCTGCAATGGGCCAGGCAGCATGAGGCGCTCATTGTGGAGGATGATTATGACGGGGAACTGCGCTACGAGGGACGGCCGTTGGCGGCAATGCAGGGGTTGGATACTGACGGCCGTGTCGTCTACCTGGGTACGTTTTCCAAAGTGTTGTTTCCGGCGCTGCGTTTGTCTTATGTGGTGCTGCCTCCGGCGCTGGTAACACCCTTTGTGCGGGCTAAAGGGTTGGTGGATCGGGG
>JAJRTP010000317.1 GCA_024278255.1 Chloroflexota bacterium
ACAATTCAATCACCGACCCTTAAACCCTAAAACCACCTGAATCGTCTTGATCAAAATTTCCAAATCCAGAAAAGCGGACTGATTCTTGATGTAATACAAATCATATTCCAGTTTAATGAGAGCATCCGCCTCAGAAGCGCCGTACCGGTACTTAACCTGCGCCCAGCCGGTGAGACCCGGTTTAGCGGCATGGCGTACCCGGTAAAACGGAATGGTTTGCGCCAACTGCTGCACAAAGAACGGCCGTTCCGGGCGCGGCCCTATCAAACTCATATCCCCCTTCAAAATATTCCAGAACTGCGGCACTTCATCAAGCCGTGTTTTGCGAAAAAAGCGGCCGGCCGGAGTAACGCGAGAATCATCCTCACCCGCCCACACCGCGCCAGTATGCTTCTCTGCGTCCATAATCATGGAGCGGAACTTGAGTACCTGAAACGGTTTGCCCCCC
The DNA here is from genome assembly GCA_024278255.1 of Chloroflexota bacterium. Classification (GTDB taxonomy): domain Bacteria; phylum Chloroflexota; class Anaerolineae; order Promineifilales; family Promineifilaceae; genus JAJRTP01. Next base: position 449 of record JAJRTP010000317.1, read on the forward strand.
AACCTCACCCGCTCCTGGCGATAAAACAAGTCGCCGGGATCACTCAGACGATTTGCCAACCAGACGGCCGGTATCACAGCCAGCAAAAAAAGACAGCCCACAGAGGCCACCAGAATATCCAACAGGCGATGCAGGACAAGATACACCCGGAAACTGGCTGGACGGCGTACCGGCAGCACTACGTCCAGATTGTTACCGGCGTGCTGCACCGGCACACGGCCGGTCACCAATTCATATAAGTCCGTCATGGTGGTGATGGGAACGCCCAGTTCACGGCAGTCCATCACCGCCTGGAACAATTCTGGGCGGATGCGATCCCGGTGGGTGATCGCCAATACCACTTCATAAGGCTGGATCACCTTCACCAGGTCTAGCAGATGTTCGCTCGTTCCCAGAACAGGGATACCGGCCAGGACAGCGTTTTGTTTCTCTGGCGCATCATCCACAAAGCCCACGATTTCGTAGCCGGTTCCTTCATACGGATTCCCTGGCCCATCCTGGCTGCTGTGAATGGCCTCTGCCAACAAATTGCCAGACGTACCGGCTCCCACCACCAAAGCCCGCTGCCTGAAACCGGGATGCGCAAAGACTGTGGCGTACAACAGCCGCCACAGGCTAATTCCTACTGTCGCCAACAGCGGGAAGGCAAAGAGGTAGATACGCCGGGTCGGTAAGGCAGGGGTTAAATATGGAATCAATAAATAGAGGCCGCTTGTTAATAACGCCGTTCTCCCTGCGACCCAGGCAGAACGCAGGGGACTCGCCGCCCGTGCCAGATCATATACCCCAAACAAAGATCCCATCAGCAGCCACATTACACTGATTAAGAGAAACCAGTAAGCCCGATCCCAAATATTTGCCCAGGCTAGTTCAAATCTGGAATTATATTGGCCGGCGAGCATAAGCAGCGCCAGATTCAGAATAATGAGATCCCCGACTGCCAGCAGCAGTTTGCGTTCCGAAAAACGGAGTGTCAACTGGGAAGACCCGGCATTAATTGCAAATTTACTCACATGCTTATCCGTCTGCTCAGAAAAAGTAGATTCCATCCAATACCTCTTGGCGGCAAAAAACAGCCTGCGCCGCCTGAATTGTGTTTGAACACACCCTGAATGACACACAATATATTATGAATGAGATTACTTACAGAATGTATAAATACGGGGTGTTTCCTCTCTACAACCATACTTGATACCGACCGGATATTCTACTGGACTTCCGTCCTATTCACGGCCTTTCCAAAGTCGATCTACGGCAAGTCCCCGGCGCCTGATTTGTAGCTATTTCTCGATGACGCGATGGTTCTTCAGGATTTCCCGTGATCGATGCGGTTTGTAGGGGCGTACCCTTGTGGTCGCCCAGCACTGGGCGACCACAAGGGTACGCCCCTACTGTAAAAATCACGGGAATTCCCAGAGAGCCGACGCGATTTAAGTTATGATTGAATGAGCGCTTCTATCAGATCAATATATTGCTGGGCGACGCTGTCTACTGTGTGGTGTTCCGTGACATACCGCCGCCCGTTTTCCCCCATCTGCCGCCGCTGCTCCGGCTGGCGATACAAGGCCAAAACTGCGTCGGCCAATGCCTGGGGTTGTTCGGGCGGAACCCACACCCCGCACGCCGCCGTATCGACCAGCCATTTCGTCTCTGCATCTTCGCGCACGGCAGCCAGCAGCGGCCGGCCGCTGGCCATTATGGTGTAAGCCTTCGAGGGTACGCTTTCCCGGCCGATGTCGCTGCGTAAAGAAACCAGAGCCACATCGGCAGCGGCATACATCTCCGGCAACGCGGCCCGCGGTTGAAACGGCAAAAACAATACATTCCTGAGCTGCCTTTCGGCCGCTTCCTTTTCCAATTCTGGCTTCACTGTGCCATTGCCGACGATGAGAAGGAGGATTTCCGCTGTCTCTTGCAGCCGTTCCGCCGCCGCCAGCATATGGTCTAACCCTTGCGACAGCCCCACGTTCCCGGCATACATCAGCACGAACTTATCGGCCAACCCATGCCGCCGGGCAAAGGCGTTCTCTTTTTTGCCAGGGGTGATGAACGCGGTATCGACAAAATTGGGAATCACGTGCAGCTTTTCCGGCGGCGTTCCCTTGTCGAGTAGATTTTGCTCAAAACCACGTGACAGGACCGACACCGCCGCCGCCTGGCGATAGATAAAGTGTTCCATCTTTTGGAAGAAGCGGATCACCCGCCGGTTTTTGAGAACCCCCAACTGCACCGCAATATCGGGGTAAATATCCTGCACATTGTAGATAAAGGGGATACGTTTTAAGATGCCAACGACCCAGGCTGTCAGGCCAATCGTCAAGGGCGGCGAGGGGCAGAGAATGACATCATAGCTCCCGGCAAACAGAGCCGCCAGCGTAGAGGTGACGTTAAAAGAGGCGTAATTAAGCAGGCGGGCCAACAGATTGTGTTTATCCGCAGAGGTATACAAATACGCATGGTGGACAGCCACCCGCTGCCGGGATTCTTTGATGAACAGTTTGCCCCGATAAGCCGCCTCAATTTGGCTGGCGGCATAATGGGGCATTAAGGTCACCACCGTCACCTCATGCCCCATCTCCGCCAGTTTTTCCGCCAGTTCAGTCAGGATAACAGCATTTGCAGACGTCAAATCAGGGGAGTAGTAGAGTGTTAGCAGCAAAATACGCATGAGCTTTCTTATGTCGCTTGATTATTCAAAATATGTGGGGATTGGTTCACCTTCAATAACATTCTCATAGACAGTTAACATCTTTTGTGCGGCAATGTCCCATGTATAGTGGTTAATAACGAGATGTTTGCCACGTAAACCCATCTGTTGGCGTGTATATCGATCTATAGCCAATAAACTCAACAAGGCATCGCTAATATCTTCAACAGTAGATGATATAACCTTGCCAGCATCAATTTCAGCTACTTCTGGGAAATTACAGTTTTCAGTGATCACGCATGGCTTACCAGCGGCCAGTGCTTCAAGGATGGACATGCTAAAGCCTTCAGAATACGAGGGTTGTATGAAAATATCAGCGCGGCTAAGTGCCTGCATTTTGTGGCGTCCTTTAAGCATACCTGTAAACAAGACGCTGTCTTTAACTCCCCACTTGGCTACGAAAGATTCCACCTCAGATCGATACCCATTATGATCGGGACCAGCAATCATAAGAATAGCTTTGGAATATTGAACCTTTATATTTTTCCAGGCATGGATGAGCAAATCTAATCCTTTCTCAGGACTTAAACGCCCCAAAAAGAAAACCACAATACGATTCTGCAGTTCAGGCCATTGTTGTTCTGCTATCGAAGGGGTAGGTAATTCAGCAAATTCTCTCCTATCAATACCATTGGGAATAACTACATAGGGTACTTGAAGCCCAACTTTGCCGAAACCGCTTAACTCTGTCGGTGTAATTGCATGAATGCAAGCCGCGTTATTCAAAAATGGGTGGGCAATTAGACGTAAGTATAGTTGCTTTTTTAAAGAATTGTATCGCCATGGCTGACTAAAAATGCCATGTGGTGTCACGATATAGGGTTTGTTATGTTTCCTCGCCAGTTGTGATGCCGCATAAAGTGGATAATCCCAAACCTGATGAAGATGCAAAACATCAGCTTCATCAATGTGTCTGGCAAGTGTATGGCGAAAATCGGGAGAGCGACACCATGAATGGGGAAATTTGGTTGGGAAAAGGTACGCGCCAGGATCAAGTTCTGCTAATCCGATTTTGTCGGCTTCCGTTGCTGTTGCCCACCAAGATACACCAACGCCTAATTTTTGAAGTGCTTGTCCTAAATTGATAGCAACTCTTGGCGGGCCACCATATCGTTCAGCCAGATAACCAAGTATATGAAGAACTTTCATTATTGAATATTCAGTAAGCTGTTAACACAATCACGGAATGCGTTGGCCCATGTTGTGGGAGTGAAATTTTGTATGATAGTTTGTGACATTACCCCCATTTCATGCAATTCTTGTTCTGACAAGGAGCTTATTGTTGACATAGTGTTCGCCATTCCGTTAATATCAGTTGGCGAAAAATCATATCCATTAATGCCGCGCCAACATAATTCTGGCATACATCCCACCTTGTGGCTAACCAATACAGGCAACCCACACGCCATTGCTTCATTAACAACAAGACCCCATGGCTCAGAAATACTGGGGAGAATGAGAGAACTTGCTAATCTATAGTAAGCTGGCAAATGTTCATACTGTACCCAACCTTCAAGTCTGACTGTATTTGCTAACCCTAGTTCTTTGATTTTTGATTGG
>JAJRTP010000318.1 GCA_024278255.1 Chloroflexota bacterium
AGCAGTTGATAGCGGCGCAGCCCCGCATCTCCCCCGCCGACTGCCGCCGCTGGCAGATGGACGTGTTCAGCCTGCCCGGCATCGCCCTGGTAGAAGCCCTGGCCGACATCGCGCCCCTTCAGCCGGACGGCCGTCTCGCCCTGAACCTCCTGCGCCAATGGGACGGCTATCTCACGTCTGACAGCATCGGCGGCACAATCTATGCCGTTTTCAGCCATGAAATCACCCGCCTCCTGCTCGCACCTCACTTGGACGCGCCGTTTCTGGATGAACTGCTGGGCCTAGGGATCAATCCGTTTCTGCACCCGACGAATGAGTTTTCCGGGAACTGGACGGCCGTTCTGCTGCAAGTTTTGGCGGATGAATCACACTGGCTATGGGAAAAACGGGGGCGGACGGCCGTTATCGAGGAAGCGTTAACCCGCACAACGGCTTTCTGCCGCCAAAAACTGGGTCAAAATCCGGCCCAGTGGCAGTGGGGCCGGCTGCATCGCGTTACCTTTGCCCACGCTTTCGGCCTGGTTCCCGGCCTACGCCGCCTGTTCAGCCTGGGGCCGTATCCCGTTGGCGGGGACGAAAACACGGTGGCTCAAAGCGGCTTCCTGCCCAACCAGCCTTACGACAACAACGCTGTTGGCGTTTCTTCCCGCTTCATCCTGGACTGGGGCGACCCGGACAACGGCCAGGCCATTCTTGCTCCCGGCCAGTCTGGCCATCCCGCCAGCCCACATTACGGTGATTTGGTACGGCCGTGGCTGTCCGGCGGGTATTTTCGGGTGGTTTGGGAGATGGAGGGGGTTACGGCCGTGGCCCGGCACAGGTTAGAGCTGCGGCCGAGAGGATAAAGTGATTGAACCGTTAATCAACCGGCTGTTTTTCTACCAACTGCCGGTTTACGTATTTGTGCAACACGCTAGTCACCAACGTTTGGTAAGGAATTCCCTCGACAAGCGCTCGTTTTCGCAAAGCATTCAAGTCCCGGCTGGAAATACGGATCGTAATTCGCTTGTCCTTTTTGAACGTCGCTACCGCATATTCCCGGTGTTTTTCCAGTTCACTTTCCCTGTCTGCCACAGTCTCCATTTCACCGGCTGCAAAGGCTTGCAAAATTTCGCGTTCTTCCTGATCCAGATCAATCATTTTTCTTCTCCCAGGTGTTTTCTGGTCGCTTTTCTGCTGGGAATAATCGTTTTCAAAAAAAGCATATCTTCAGACTCCATGTAGGGAACCAGATACGCATAATCTTCCACAATGACAACAGATATTTTTTGATTGGGATACCGTGCCTGATTAGGGTGCATATACACGTCCACTTCATCTCCTTCAGCAATATGAAAGATAATTTCCTCAAATGAAATGCCCCGTTCACGCTTCAGCTTTTCGTTTTTTTCGGGATTCCATTCATACCGCTTCATAGGTTTATTATACTATAATGTACATCATATGTCAGCACAAGTTTATACGGCCGTGGCTGTCCGGCAGGTATTTTTGGGTGGTTTGGGGGGAGGAGAGGAAGGTTACGGCCGTGGCCCAACACAAATTAGCGCTGCACCTAATAATGTAAAAAGGACCGGAGAATTGCCATCAATCATCAAGAGGGCTGCGGACGCCGAGGACGCCGCGGTTAACGACGTGGGTGTAAATCATAGTTGTTTTGACGTCTTTGTGGCCGAGCAGTTCCTGGATAGTGCGGATGTCATACCCGGCTTCGAGGAGGTGCGTGGCGAAGCTGTGACGGAAAGTGTGAGGGGTGACGTGTTTGCGGATACCGGCGGCAGCCGCCGCCCGTTTCACAGCTTTTTGAACGCTGCTGGGATGGAGGTGATGCCGGCGCAATATATCTTCTTCTTCGCGCGGATTGCGGGAAAGATTTTTCGAGGGAAAAACGTATTGCCACTGCCATTGACGGTCGGCGTTGGGGTATTTGCGGGCCAGGGCGTAGGGGAGGGAGACACGGCCGTAACCCTGCTCCAAATCCTGACGATGTAACCGGCGCACGCTGTCCAGATGCAACTGCAAAGAGGGAATCACTTTATCGGGCAAAGTGGTTGTCCGGTCTTTGCCGCCTTTGCCGTGGCGGACGACGAGCAGTTTCTGGCCAAAGTCAACATCCTTGACGCGCAAACGGAGGCATTCATTCACGCGCAAACCGCCGCCATAAAGCAACTGAACGACTAAAAGCGGCACACCAGACAGCCGATCTATGACAGCTTTCACCTCTTTTTTAGTTAGAACAACGGGAAGATGTTCCGGTTTTTTAGCCCAGGTAACGTTGACCCACTCGATGGGGTGATTCAGGAGTTCACGATAGAGAAAGAGAAGCGCGCTGAGGGCCTGGTTTTGGGTAGAAGCGGCCACGTTACGCTTTACGGCCAGGTAACGCAAAAATTCCTCAATTTCGGGCACGCCCATTTCTTGAGGATGACGTTTGTTATGGTAGAGGATGTATTGCTTTATCCAGTAGACGTAAGATTTCTCGGTGCGATAAGAGTAATTTTTGACTCGTAAACTCTGCCGCACCTGATCCAGTAATTTGGGTTTTTGGCTCGTCATTTTTGGAAATTCCCTCTTGCTAATTAAACGGCCGGCTTTTATACTATGATACAAGTCAGCATTTAGTCCGTCATGGAGGAATTATGGTTCTCTGAGGAATTGTGGGGTAAGAGCTAAGAAAGTATAATTTCAGAATGGCAAAAACAATACAATTCACGGAAGATGATCGCAAGAACTATAGTGTATTGACCAGTATTTTGG
>JAJRTP010000319.1 GCA_024278255.1 Chloroflexota bacterium
CGGGCAGCCAGGCGGCGGCGGTGAATTTGACCCAGCGAATCTCGTCGGCTAAATCCTGCCCGTTGTCTACCTCGCGGACGCGGATGGTTTGCCAGTCGCTGCCGCTTTCGGAGAGGGAGTAGGCCAGGAGACGGCCGTCGTCGCTGTACGATTGGTTCATCAAGGCCACTGTGCCGTCTTCGCTGAGCGTGTTGGGGTCAAGTAACGCCTGCGGTTCTGCATCTGGCCCATCTTGCCAGTAGAGAACCGCCTGGTTTTGCAGCCCGTCGTTTTTCTGGAAGAAGAGACGGCCGTCGCGCTGCACCGGCGGCGTGTATTTGGGATAATCCCACAGGGCCGTCAGCCGCTTTTCCAGTTGGGGGCGGATGGGTAATTCGCTGATGAAGCTTTGGGTCAACTCGTTTTGGGCCGCTACCCAGGCGCGGGTTTCCGCAGAGTCGGGGTCTTCCAGCCAGCGGTAGGGATCGGGTACGGCCATACCGTGATAATCGTCCACCACATCATCCTGCCGGGTTGGCGGGTAAGGAAAGGTTTGTTTGAACATAGTGTACCTTGGGATGATCAGTTTTCAGTATTCAGTGTTCAGTGTTCAGTAGCGTCCCCGAACACTGAACACTGCTTACTGAACACTGAAATGAGACTGTATATAGCGCACAGCCTGGCTGACGGTCAGCGGCTGGCTGCTGTTGCCGGTTTTAATGTAAAAATCTTCCTGGCCTTTGTGCGTCAGATAGGCCGGCATGGAAGCAGGCTGGACGATGACGGCGCAAATTGTTTTGCCGTCCAGTTCCGGGAAGGAAACGTGGACAAAACGGCGGAAATCGGCGCCAATCATCTGGTTAAAAGCCACGTTGAACGTATTTTCAAAGCTGTCGGTGTCCTTTTTCTTCATCACCTGCATGTCCGGTTCGATGCCCAGAATTTGACCGTCGTCCCCCACGCCGATGAGGATGACGCCGCCCTGGGTGTTGAGGAAAGCGGCAATATTTTTCATTACGGGGAGATGCAGGTTTTTGTTGGGTCTTTGCTGGCGATAATCCCACAACAGGCTAGACTTGAATTCCAGATACTGGCTTTCACCGTCGTGGATCAGTTGGGGCAAAGGTTTGTCGGGCTGGTAGGCGGCGGGGCGGGTGACGGCCGTTTCCATCTGCTCTAATTCCCGTTTCAGGCGGTAGGGGTCGGGGATGTTGCTGATACGGCCGTGTCGTTCCGAGTCCGCCAGTTTGAGAATGAGCGAGCCATATCCCAATTTACGCCCCAGCCAGCCCTGCTCCACCTCAATCCCCAGGATTTCCGGCGTGCGGGCAATCTCCAAATCAGACAGAATGCCGCCGCGGGTGAGGAAAATGTTTTCCGGGGTGATGGTATAGGTGGGCACAAACCAGATGGCAAAAGCCAGGCCAATGGTTAAAATTTGCAATACCATGACCAGCAAAACAACAAACAGGTTAAATGAAAGGATTTGGGCTAAAAATGAAGTGTTAAAATAATCTACGGCCGTCGCCTGAAAAATAAGCGCCAGAAAAATGGGCAGGAAAGCGAAAAGAAATTCAACCAGGATGATGATTTTCAGGAATACTACGGGGCTTCGTTTGAGGATAATATCGTCGGTTGACATACGGCCGTTTCTCAATAAGTATACTGTGTGGTAAACATACCTTGATAATGAGCGGGAGGCAAGTAGGAAATTAGTTATTGAGATATTCGAATATTTAGATATTGCTTCAATTTCCCAGCCCCCAATATCGAATTCCAATAACCAGGAGACTTGGCATGACGAACAACTTGTACCCCATGACATTCACCCCCGTCCTGAAAGATTACATTTGGGGCGGGCGACATCTGGAAGCGCTAGGGCGGGAATTGCCGCCGGGGATTATTGCAGAAAGCTGGGAAATTGCGGCGCATGAAGATGGCACGGCCGTGGTCAATAACGGCCGTTTTGCCGGCAAACTGCTTACCGAAGTACAGGCAGAATTGGGTTTAGCCCTCATCGGCAAAAAGTGCGCCTGGGCGCAGGAACGGGGCAAATTCCCCCTGCTGATCAAACTGCTGGACGCCAACCGTCCTCTCTCCGTCCAAGTCCATCCCAATGACGAATACGCGCTGGCGCACGAGGGTAATGAACTGGGCAAGACGGAAATGTGGGTCGTTCTCCATGCCGAACCGGGCGCAGAACTGATTTTGGGCGTGACCAAAGGCACAACGCCGGAATTGTTTCGGGAAGGGATTGAAAACGGCCGTCTGGAACCGTACCTGCACCACCTTAAAGTCAAAAAAGGGGATCACATCTGCGTCCCTGCCGGGTCGCTGCACGCCATTATGAGCGGCCTGCTCATCGCCGAAATCCAGCAAAACTCTAACACGACGTACCGGGTATACGACTGGAATCGGGTGGGAGCGGACGGGCAGCCACGGCCGTTGCACATTGACAAGGCGCTGGACGTAATCAACTTTAACCAGGTGGAACCAGCCCTCACGGAAGCTACGTTGGTAGCAGAGGAACCGGGCATCCAGCGGTATGCCCTCTGCGGCAACAAATACTTTGTTACGGAGCGGGTGGAAATGGCGGAAGGTGCCGTCTTTTCCGGCAACTGCAACGGGGATACGCTGGAAATCTGGGGGACGATTGCGGGTACGGCCGTGATCAACGACGTCGAATTGCCAGCCATCCGCTTTGCTCTTCTGCCTGCCGCGCTGGGAGCTTTTTCGGTTACGGCCGTGACAGAGACGACTTTGCTGCGCACATACGTGGCCTAGCACGGGTGTTTTTCAAATGGTTAACCAACAGTGCCAGGCACGGGGCAAAACGATCTCGACAGGTCAAATTTGTCTGCCCCGTGCCTGGCACTACTCAACATCCTTCGCCAAAAAACGGCCGTAAATCTCCCCAATCCGCCCCGGATTGACAAACAAATCCATCATAGAGGGCAGCTTTTCCAGCCGGGAATGAGGAATTTCCGCAGCGTATTGTTCCGCCAAAGTATAAGGATGAAGCGGGTCGCCGTCCCAAGCTACGATGCAGGTGGGCATAGTCAACGCCTGTAATTCAGCTAAATCGGCAAAGGGCGTCCAGGCCATTACTGCCCTACAAGCGGTGGCAAAGCTACGGCCGTCGTGCGAGCCGTGCATCTTTTGCATGAAATCTACCATCTCCGGCGGCCAGCCCAGTTCATTAAGCTGCCGCTCTTTAGCTGTTGCCAGATACCCGTCCATCCCCAAAGCCTCTACTGCATCTGCCATGAGGGCAATTTCCGGGGCTACTGCATTCGGGTTATCGCCAAAAGCCGGGGCCGTCAGCAGCAGCTTTTCCACCCGTTCCGGCCACTGCAAGGCAAAGGAAACCGCTACGGCCGACCCCATAGACTCACCGCCGATTACGGCCGTGTCCACCGCCAACGCATCCAGAATCGCCGCCATATCCCCGGCCATCAACTGCGGATTATACAGCGCCGGCTCCGTCACCGGCGTCGAATCACCATGCCCCCGCTGGTCAAAAATGATCACCTGATACCGCCCTGCCAAACTTTCCATCTGCAAGCGCGTAAAATGCCGGTTCCCCGTCAACCCATGCCCAAAAATGAGCGGCGGCCCGCTGCCCAACACCTCCACCGCCAACTGCAAACCAGCGCCGGCAACATATCGTATCTCACACATCCACACGCTCCTCTATCCACAGGATGATTTTGTAAATCGCCCGCCCAATTTACAAAATCGGATTACAGTGACAAACTATTTCGATTAGATTCTACACAAAAGATAGGTATAATTGCCTGCAAAAATGGCAAGGGTTAAAAATTATGTCTGAACAAACAGTCTCGGAAAAGAATAACAAAGCCGTCATCACCTGGCTTTATATGGTCGTTGTGCTGATTATGCTGCTCGTCGTGTTCGGCGGATTTGTGCGCCTGACCCGCTCCGGGCTTTCCATTGTGGAATGGAACCCTATCACCGGCGTTATCCCGCCTCTGAGCGAAGAAGCGTGGCAAACTGAATTTGCCAAATACCAGCAAACGCCTGAATTTCAGAAGATCAACTACACCATGACCCTGTTCGAGTATAAGGAGATTTTCTGGCTGGAGTTTATCCATCGCCTGATTGCCCGCTTTGCCGGGTTGTTTGTCGTTATTCCCATTTTCTACTTTATTTTCAAGGGCATTATCCCCTGGCGCAAATCAGCTCCTTTTTTAATCATCGGCCTTCTGTTCGGCTTTCAGGGATTTATGGGCTGGTATATGGTCAGCAGCGGGCTGGTAGACAATCCGGCCGTAGATCATTTTCGTCTGACCTTCCACCTGCTCACAGCCCTGTTGCTGCTGGGGCTGACTTTGTGGATGGCTCTCAGATACACGTACCACTTTCCCAAAATCACACGCGCTCAATTCAAATCGGCCGGTTTCATCATGGGCGTCTTCCTGTTTGTTGTTCTCATCATTCAGATAGCGTATGGCGGCTTCATGGCCGGATTGAAAGCCGGGCACGTCTCCAACACCTGGCCCCTGATGGGCGGCCGGCTGATTCCCGTCGGGCTGCTCAGCACGTTTGAATCTGCTTTGGAAAATTTCCTCTCAGCCCCGCTAACCGTGCATTTCATTCACCGCTGGTTCTCTTTTGCCGTTCTCCTGGTCGCCATCCTGCTTTATTACGTGGCCAAACGCAAAAATTATGCCGAAACCATCACAAAATCAACCATAATCTTTATTGTTTTGGCAACCATCCAAATCTCATTGGGTATTAGCGTCGTCTGGTTTGGCGTACCCCTGGTGCTGGCCTTAACCCATCAGGCTACCGCCCTGCTTCTGTATGTCGCTTCCCTGATTATCATCTACCAGATTTTGCATGAACCGGTTACCGTTTCCCTTCCCCAAACAGAAAAAGAACTGAAGCCAACCGCAGCTTAAAAAATAAAACCGCAGAGGCGCGGAGGACACAGAGACTTTGTAAAAAAACTCTGCGTTCTCTGCGTCTCCGCGGTGAATATCTCTATCGCAGTTCCCGCTTTAGAATCTTCCCCGTCGCCGTCATCGGCAGCGTTTCGCGGATTTCTACGATGCGCGGATATTTGTAGGCAGCCATATTTGCCTTTGCCCAGGCCACCAGTTCTTCTGGTTCGGCCGTTTGCCCCTCTTTCAGCACCACATACGCCTTGATTTCCTGGCCGTACTGGTCATGGGGCACGCCAATCACCGCCACCAGAGAAACGGCCGGATGGGTGATCATAATTTCTTCGATCTCCCGCGGATAGACGTTGAAACCGCCGCGAATAATCATGTCTTTGATGCGGTCTACAATGTAGTAGTAGCCGTCTTCATCTTTGGTAGCCACGTCACCGGTGTGGAACCAGCCACCCCGGAACGCTTCTTCGTTGGCTTCCGGTTTGTTGTAATATCCTTTCATTACCGCATGGCCGCGTATGACAATTTCGCCCGGTTCGCCCTGGGGCACATCATTCATATCCTGGTCTACTACGCGCATCTCAATCCCCCAAACAGGCACGCCAATGGAACCTGGCTTGTGGGGCATATTCATCCGGCTAAAAGAGACGACCGGCGATGTTTCGGACAAACCATACCCTTCCAGAATTTTCACTGTGTATTTCTGGCTAAACTGCTTCATCACTTCTACCGGCATAGCCGCACCACCGGAAACGCCCAGGCGCATGGTGCGGGAAATTTTATCCAGATCGAATTTATCGGCGTCAGGGTAATGGAGCAAAGTCCAATACATGGTGGGAACACCGCAGAAAAGGGTGACATTTTCTTTCTCGAAGGCATTAAAAACAGCTTCCGGATCGAAACGGGCAATGAGGACGAGGGTGTTCCCGCCCAAAAAGCCGCCGTTCATCTGCACGGTCTGGCCGAAGGAGTGGAACAGGGGCAAGGTGATAAGCTGCACATCGTCTTCTTGCGGATCAAATAGTTCGCGCACAACGAAGGCGTTCATCACGATATTACTGTGGCTGAGTTCAGCCCCTTTGGGCATTCCCGTCGTGCCGGACGTGTAGAGGATAACGGCCGTATCCAAAGCATCCGTCTGCACCGTGTCAAATACCGGCGACTGCGGTCCCATCAACTGCCCCAGTGTCATTGTACCTTCAATGGGAGATGGCGCTGCCGGATCAGCCGTAATCATCCAAAAATTCTCGCAGCCATCCACTTCATTAAAGCCAGCCCAACCTTCCTCACCCATCGGCAGTTCCGGCGTCCCCTGGAAGCACAAATAAGCCTTCGCGTCCGAATCGGCCAGATGATAGGCAATCTCGCGCCGCTTGAGCAGCACGTTCAAAGGCACCACCGTTGCTCCGGCCTTGAGGATGCCGTAGTAGACGATGGGAAAATAGGGCAGATTGGGGCAAGATAACGCCACCTTGTCACCCGGCTGAATGCCGGCCGCCACCAGTCCATTCGCCACCTGATTGGCCGCGCCGTTAATCTGAGCATAGCTAAAGCGCATATCGCCAAAGACGACGGCCGTCTTGCCCGGCATCTCCCGGGCGCTGTTTTCCAAAACTACTGCTAAATTTAACATGAGGTTCTCCTTTTAGTTGAGAGATTGGACACGAGAAATTGCCCACAAGCAGCCCGTACCCAATCTCAAATAATTGCACCATTTATACAGGATCAATCGGTGTGATACGACCCAACGCCTGCTCCACCGCTTCGGCCGCATCCAGACACATATCTTCCCGGTAGCGGGCGCCAATGATTTGCACACCCAAGGGCAGGCCGCCCGCCACACCCACCGGCACGACGGCCGCCGGGAAACCAATCAGATTCATAGCTGTGGTCAGCCGCAAGGAGGTCATAAATTCTGCCAGGCTCTCCTTCTCTAAATCCGCACCTACAGCAAAAGGCAGGTTCGTGGAAACAGGCCCCAACACGATGGGATATTCCGTCAAGAACAGCGATCACTCTCTGGCAATCCGGTTCCGGTCTGCCAATGTAAAGGCGTAGCCCGCTATGCCCAAAAGATTCATCAAACTCCCTTCAAAATTTATGCGGCGCATCATGTTGTAGTGAGGTTGTAACGATTCAAACCGAACCAAATCGTAAGATTCGGAAACAGCCAGGGCTGTTTGCAGTTGATCCGCACTGTAATTGGAGCAGCCCACCGCGCGAACCTTGCCTTGTTTTACCATATCGTCAAAAGCGCGCAAGGTTTCTTCAATGGGCGTATTTTCGTCCGGCCAATGGGCCTGATACAGGTCAATGGTTTCTATTTGCAGGCGGCGCAGACTATCTTCCACTGCCCGTATCAGGTGTTTACGGCTCAACCCCGCACCATCCGGGCCATCCCACATGCGCAGCCCGGCTTTGCTGGCGATAATGATCTGATCGCGAGGTACGCTGCTTTGCCTGAGCCACTCCCCAATCCAGGTTTCCGAGACGCCGCCGGGGTTATCATCGGCCCAGAAGGAGTAGACGTCGGCCGTGTCGAAGAAGTTACCGCCCCGCGCCACAAATTCATCCATAATGGCAAAGGAAGTAGGCTTGTCGGCCGTCCAGCCAAACTGCATCGTGCCCAAACAAACGGCAGAAACCGGAAAGCCGGTGCGACCTAATGTGCGGTAGTTCATTTGCTTTACTCTACCAGGGGACGGCCGTTGTTACGGCCGCCCACTTCAGCCACCATCACTTCAATCCCCCGCTGCCGGAAAGCCTCAATCATGTCCGGCGGGGCGCTGTCGTCAGTGACAATACAGCTAATCTCATCCAGCGCGGCAAACGAGGCCAACCCCATCTGGCCGAATTTATTGCCATCCAGGACGGCAATTACCTCCTGGCAGCGTTTGATAACCGCCCGCTTTAACTCCACTTCCTGTAAATTGGTGTCGGTCAGGCCGGCCATCAGAGAAATGCCCCAGGCCCCCAGAAATGCCTTTTGCAGATTGATCTTTTCCAGGGTTTCGTGGGCGATGAAGCCGGTGATGGAACCGGTTGTATTCCGCAGATTGCCGCCGGGCAGGATGATGTTCAGGCCGGGTGTGCCCAGCAATTCCAGCGCTGTCCAAACCCCGGTCGCTACGATGGTGAGGTCGGTCAGGTTGGGGTTGCGCCGGATAGCCTGGCCCACTGCCAGGGCGGTGGTGCTGGCATCCAGCAGGATGGACTCGACGGGATTGATGAGGAGGGAAGCCAATTCACCAATAGCCCGTTTTTGTTCGGCACGCAGCTTCTGCCGGGTAGCAAAGGTATATTCATGGCGGGCGCGGTCTCCGGCCAGCGTAGCCCCGCCATGCGTGCGGATAACCCGCTCCTGCGCGGCTAACTGGTTGAGATCGCTGCGGATGGTGACGGCCGTAACCCCCAACAACCCGCTCAATTCCGCCACCGTTACCGTGCGTTTGTCATTCAGAATTTCCAAAATCTGATCATGGCGTTCAGACATCAACATAAGCAACTCCTCAAGTTGGGCGATTTGGCAAATCGCCCTACAGATGGCCGGGAATTTTGTCCGCTTCCAGGCGGACGACGGCCGTTTGCTCCATTCGCTCCAGAAAAATAATCGTGTGAGATAAATCGCCGCCGGGATGGGTCATGGTCAAGTCACGCCCAGTCTGATCCTGCACCTGATTGATGAAGGCGTGGCGCAGGTGAATCTGGATATCGTGGAGGGGGATCACCTCCTCCAGCATCTGGTGGCCCGGCGCGTCAGCCTGGTACAAAATGCCGCCGCTGACGGGACGGCTGCCCAGACCATTGACCAGGCAGATAATCAGTTCGTTCTCCCGGTAATTGTAGGTCACTTCTACGGCCGTCGGCGCATCCACCCAGAGCGACA
>JAJRTP010000320.1 GCA_024278255.1 Chloroflexota bacterium
ACAAACAAATGAACGATTTATGGCAAAAAATAGACGCACACATTGAAGAAAATCTGGATTACTGGATGGCACAACTGGCCCGGTTGGTGGGGCAGCCCAGCGTTTCGGCGCAGCATTTGGGCATTGATGAGTGTGCTGCACTGGTAGCGACAATGCTGGAAGAACAAGGCTTTGCCGCAGAAATCATGCCCTCGGACGGCAATCCGGTGGTGTATGGGGAGGGCAACGGCCGTAACCCCCAAACCCTCCTCTTCTACCTGCACTACGACGTCCAGCCGCCCGAACCACTGGACCTGTGGGAGTCCGATCCCTGGACATTGACAGAACGGGACGGCAAGGTGTACGGCCGGGGCATCAGCGACGACAAGGGGCAAATCATCTGCCGTTTGGCCGCCCTCGCTGCTGTGCGGGAAGCGTTGGGCGGCGAACTGCCCTGCAACGTCAAGTTCGTCATTGAAGGAGAGGAAGAAGTAGGCAGCCCGGCCATGCCCGCTTTTGTCGAGCAGCACAAAGAAAAACTGGCCGCCGACGCCTGCATCTGGGAATTTGGTGGCGTGGATTATGACGGCCGTCCCGAACAAGCGTTGGGGATGCGCGGCATTTGTTACGTAGAACTCTCCGTGCAGACTGCTAACCAGGACGCTCACTCCGGCCTCGGCGGCTCCATCTTCCCCAATGCGGCCTGGCGGCTGGTCTGGGCGCTCAACACCCTCAAAGATGCGGACGAGCGCATCCTCATCCCCGGTTTCTACGACAACGTACTGCCTCCCAGCGAGCGGGATATGGCTCTGCTGGACGCGCTCCCGGATGAATCGGCCAAGCTGAAGGAAACGTTTGGGCTGGCCGGCTATTTGCGGGAGTTAACGGGCGGCTTGGAATGGAAGAAAACGGCCGTATTCGACCCCACCTGCACTATCTGCGGCCTGACTTCCGGCTACCAGGGGCCGGGAACCAAAACCGTTCTGCCCGCCAAAGCCAGCGCCAAAGTAGACTTCCGCCTCGTGCCGGATCAGTCACCGGAAGAGATTGTAGAGAAATTGCGGGCGCATCTGGACGCGCAAGGGTTTGGCGACGTGGAAATCAATTTCCTGGGTGGCGGCCGTCCGGCCAAAGTAGACCCGGACAATCCGTTTGTGCAGTTGACGAATGAGACGGCCGTGTCCGTCTACGGCCTGGAACCCAACATCTACCCCATCATCGGCGGCAGCGGTCCCAACTACCCCTTCATTCACGTCCTGGGGCTGCCCCTGGTAGCGGCCGGCATCGGCTACCCCGGCGCCCAAGTCCACGCCCCCAACGAAAATATGCGGTTAGATCAATTCGTTTTGGGAACCAAACACACCGCGCGCATCATCGAGCGGTTCGGCAATCTGTAGGGCGATTTTGAAAATCGCCCCACAAATTACCCCACCATTTCAATCGGGATAAAGCTGGAAGATTGACCCAATGTCAAAACACTGACCCGCGCCGCCACCTGCGAAGCAATATCGTGTAACGCCTCGGCTGCCGGTGAATCCGGGAAAGCCACCACCACCGGCTGGCCGGAATCGCCCCCCACCCGGATATTGGCATCCATCGGCACAGAACCGAGGAACTCCGTGTTGTATTGGGACGCCAGCGTCTCGCCTGCCCCCGTGCCAAAAACCTCACCGGTCATATTTTCAATGATACCGATGATGGGTACATCCAGCTTTTCAAAAGTCAACATCCCGCGCAAAGCATCAGCCGCGGCCACCTGCATGGGCTGCGTCACCACAACCGCCCCGGACAAGGGTAAAACCTGGGCCAGCGTCAACTGCGCGTCGCCCGTGCCGGGGGGTAAGTCTACCACCAGGTAATCCAGTTGCCCCCATTCCACATCTGTCAGCAGTTGGGTGATGGCACTGTGCAGCATCGGGCCGCGCCAGATGAGCGGCTGATCCGGCTTCACCAGAAAAGCCATCGAGATAAATTTAACGCCAAACGCTTCGGCCGGAATTAATTTGCGATTTTGCGGTGGCGGCATTCTATCCACCCCCATCATCATGGGAATGTTGGGGCCAAGGATGTCCGCATCCAGCAAACCAACCCGCGCGCCCTGCTGCGCCAGCGAGATAGCCAGATTTACAGAAATAGTAGATTTGCCTACACCACCTTTGCCGCTGGAAATAGCTATGGTGTTGCGGAACGAGTCACCAAGCTGTTGGGCCAAACGGGCATGGACAGGAACATTGGAGTCATGTTTGATTTTGACCTCTCCTATCCCTTCAATTTGAGCCAACGCATTGCGGGCATCTTGTTCCATACGGCCTTTCATGGGGCAAGCCGGCGTCGTAAGCATGATGGTGAAAGAAACATCGTTTCCTTCAATTTCCAATTCCCGAATCATATTGAGAGACACCAGGTCCCTGTGCAAGTCCGGGTCCATAACGGTAGAGAGAGCCGCCAAAACAGCTTCCTCTGTTATTTGATTGTTATTTTTTTCACTCATAATATTTTCCCTAATAAAACGTATTGCGTATTGCTTGCCTCACATCAGTGCGAAACACGCAATACGCAATAATAAAATCGTGACAATCTTTCAATTACTATATATTAGTAGGATGCACCTCGGTACATAAGCTGCCGGGCATATTCATCATTCAGGGTCGGGGCCGGTTCTTGTTCGCCTTCTGCGCCGCGCTTGGCTTTCTTTTTCTTTTTGGATTGCTCAGCAAAGGTGCGGGCAGCTTCTTCAGCGGCCGCTTTTTGCGGGGCAATCTCCCGCCAATAGCTAATGGGTTTGCTTAAACGCTCTTTATCGAAAAGGTGGGCTGTGGTGCGATCATAATCAGCCAGTTCGTAATCATGGTCCAGCTTGATGGCGTCGAAAGGACAAAATTCCATGCAAAAGCCGCAGTTCATACAGATGTCAATGTCAATGTAAAAGTTGACGGGTTCCGGCTTGGGACGGCCGTTGGGCAATTTGCCCCGTTCAATCCAGATACACTGCGGCGGGCACACCTTTGCGCAAATACCGCAGGACGTACACCAATCCTTACCCCAATTTTGGCCTGGAGGTGGATCATCCGTCACCAAAAACGGCACAAAACGGAACCGTTCCGGCATGGGTAGCTTTTCTTCCGGGTAAAAGACCGTCTTCACACCCTTACCCTTCAAACTCTGCCGCACTTCAAAAGCCTTGTCATTGTAGTAACGGCCGCCACGTGACGACCAATAAATATCATCCAGATAAGTATCCACAAAATGTTTCAGGGTAACAGCCATACCCTTGAGAATGCCTACTCCGTACATAGTAACTCCGTAATTGGGTAATTGGGTAATTAGTAATTGAGCAATTACCCAATTACCAATTACTAATTACCAATTTACCGATCCACTTCACCTAATACTATATCAATGCTGCCCAAAATAACCACAACATCGGCTACCTTGTGTCCTTCACACATCTTGCCCAAAGCAGTCAGATTGATGAAAGAAGGCGCGCGTACATGATAACGCTGCGGGTTTGCATCCCGCCGTTTGGCGGTAACGTAATAGCCCAGTTCACCTTTGGGGTTTTCTACACGGCCGTAAGCCTCACCCGCCTTCGGCATACGAATAGCATATTGCGGTTTGCCGCCAATAACAGGCATACCTTCCGTTTCTTTCAGATGGGGTAAAACCTGCTCCAGAATACGTAAACTCTGACGCATCTCATCCATACGGATAAGAAGGCGGTCATACACGTCACCGTTATAGCGTACCGGAATATCAAAATCCAGTTTGTCATAGTAAGAGTATGGTTCCGCCCGGCGCACGTCATACTGCACCCCGCTGGCGCGTAAAACCGGGCCGGCCGCGCTGTAAGCAATAGCATCTTCCCGCGTCAGCACACCAACGCCAATACTGCGCGTGCGCACAATTTCATTACCGACAAACAAATTTTCCCCCTGATCCAAAACGTTGGGGATATTTTCATAAATCAAGTCATGCAAAAACGTCATCGTATCCGTCTCGCGCACCTTGTCAGGCAAATCATAGGCTACGCCGCCAAAACGCATGTAATTACAGAGCAAACGTGCGCCGCTGGCCGCCTCAAAGAAATCCAGAATCAGTTCCCGTTCCAGATAGAAATAGAGCATCGGCGTTTGCAAAGCACCCAAATCATTTATCAAGAAGCCCAACGCCCATAGATGGTTGGCAATCCGGGTCAACTCTGCCATCAAAATGCGAATCCACTCTGCCCGTTCCGTCACTTCAGAACCCAGCAATTTCTCGATGGTCAACACGTATCCCAGGTTATTACCCATAGAACTCAGGTAATCCAGCCGGTCTGTGTAAGGGATATTTTGGATAAACGTATTACGTTCGCCAATTTTTTCGTGATTACGATGTAAATAACCCATAACCGGCTTTAGGCTCACCACTGTTTCCCCATCCAACTCGACAACCATACGGAAGACACCGTGGGTGGAAGGATGCTGCGGCCCCATATTTACCGTCACTTTATCCGTTACCATTCGGGTGGATTCATCTTCCCGGTGGGCCGGCTCGTGGGGATACATATCAATTTCTACATCATATTCATCGCCGGTGGGCAGCCAGCCTTCAGGATACTGTACATTTTTACCGAAGGGATTGCTGTCTTCAATGCGGGCAACAGAACCACCGGGCCAGCGGCTGCCAAACGGTTTATGTTCTTCTTCAAAAAACGGTTCCTGCCAATCTTTGCGTAAAGGATGCCCCTTAAAGCCATCCCAGAGGAGAATACGACGCAAATCAGGATGTCCTTCAAAATGAACACCATACATATCCCAGACTTCCCGTTCCTGAAAATCGGCGCCGGGCCAGACAGAAACCAGAGAGGGCAAAGAGGCATTATCTCTGTCGGTTTGCGCTTTCATCACCACCGCGCTGCCGCCTTCTTCGATATTGTAAACGTGATAAACAACTTCCAGTTTGCCGTCGTCAATCAAGTCTACACCAGTCACACTGCTAAGATATTCAAAACCTAAATCATCCCGCAGCGCTTCACTTACTTCTATCAATTTGTCAGCATCCACGATAACGCCTTCGTATCCGTCACGGGGATCATCGCTGACGGCATCGGGGAACCGCTCTTTAAGACGGGCAATGGCGCTTTCTACAGGATTGTCATTAACTGTTACCGCGCCTTCATCTTCGGGCGCATCAAGAGTCATTTCGCTCATGGGAATCCTTCTCGTTCTTTATGTTGGGAATCAGGCTGCTTCAGGCATAGCAGATTCAGCCGTTTCTTCTACAGCAGTATCGTTCGTTTCTGCTTTAGCGGCTTCTTCGCGGATAATATCAATCTGGCGCAGGTCCACCAAATCTGGCCCCAATACCGGAATGGGCACAGCGCCAGTGAATTCATCCCCCTGCTTGCTGTACCAGGGCACGGTGGCAATAGATTGCTGGCCTATCTTTTCTTGCAAAGCAATCAAACCATTGATGAGAGCCTGCGGGGTGGGCGGGCAGCCGGGCACGTACACGTCTACCGGCAGGAATTTATCAATGCCGTCTACGACGTTGTAGCCTTCTTTGAAAGGGCCGCCGCCGGAAGCGCAGGCGCCCATGCTCATCACGTAGCGGGGTTCGGGCATCTGGTTGTACAGGCGCACGATGGTGGGCACCATTTTCTTGGTGACTGTGCCGGAGATGATCATGAGATCAGACTGGCGGGGGGTAGCCCGGAATACTTCCATGCCGAACCGGGCTAAATCGTAGCGGCTGGCGGCCGTGCAAATCATCTCGATGGCGCAGCAAGCCAGGCCAAAGACCATCGGCCAGACGGAGTTCCGCCGTCCCCAGTTGTACACAGGATCGAGTACTTTGGCGATGTTGGTAATCACCACGTTGTTCTGCAATTCATCAGGGACGGTGATGTCGGAACCTGCTGACGGGTCAGTTTGACTTGTCATAGGTTAGTTGCCTCCTCATACCAAACGGTTTGAATATCAAGTAAAATGCGCTCGGTGACCATGGCGGGATCATCCTGAAAGCCAGGTAACTGCTCTACCAGTTGGGCTAACTCCAGGAGACCAACGTCTTCCGGGTTGAGATCGGGATGTTGCTCCATCAAGGCCAGACAAATGGCGTAGGTCGAGTCCCAATATAACTCTGGAATGTAAGCGCTCATTTGTTAGTGTCCAGTCGCCAGTTTTCAGTGTTCAGTTGTCAGTTTTCAGTGAGCGTTTACTGAACACTGAACACTGATTACTGACTACTGCATACCGGGTTGTAAGTATATTACAATGTCAAAGTTGGGGCGAGTTTTATTTATGACTTTTTTCACAATTAGTGTATCTTTCGGGGTGATGATTGTCAAAAAAGTAACGGTTATTTCTCCATATCACGGTGGCAGCCATAAAGCGTGGGCTGCGGGCTGGCAAACGCACAGCCGGCATGAGGTGGCTTTGCTGACGCTACCGGATCGTTTCTGGAAGTGGCGGATGCACGGCGGGGCGGTGACGCTGGCCCGGCGCTGGCGGGAAGGTGTGGAACGGGGGGAGCTGGATCGGCCGGATGTTTTTCTGGCGACAGATATGCTGGATGCGACGACGTTTTTGGCTCTGACACGGCCGTACACCGCCACTATCCCCCTCATCCTCTACATGCACGAAAATCAACTGACCTACCCGCTGCCACAGGACGGCCGTACCGGCCCCATGCGCCGCCAACTGGGCGAACGGGATTACCATTACGTCTTCATCAACTACGCCTCCATGTTAGCCGCTGACCGCATCCTCTTTAACTCCCGCTACCATCAGGAAAGCTGGTTTGCCGCTCTGCCCAACTTCCTCAAGCATTTTCCCGAATACAATGAATTGGGTTCCATTGAAAATTTGCAAGAAAAGAGCAAGGTTTTGCCGGTGGGTGTAGATTTTGCGAAACTGCAAATTACCCAATTACCCAATCACTCAATTACCCAATCCCCTCTCATTTTATGGAACCAACGCTGGGAATATGACAAAAACCCGGAAGCATTCTTTGCCGCGTTGTATGCGGTGGCGGAGGCGGGGATTCCGTTTCGGGTGGCGTTGTGCGGGCAGGTTTATGGTAAACGGCCGTCCATCTTCGACGAAGCGCAGGAGAAATTGGGCGACCGGATTGTCCACGCGGGCTTTGCCGATGACGACACCTACCGGCGGCTGTTGTGGGAAGCGGCCGTGGTCATTTCCACGGCACATCACGAATTTTTCGGCATCGCCATTCTGGAAGCAATTTATTGCCAGACCTTCCCCTTGCTGCCCCGCCGTCTCAGCTACCCAGAACTGATTCCCGAACCGTACCATCTGCAATGCCTCTACAATAATCAAGAGGGTTTGGTGCAGCGATTAAAGTGGGTGTTGACACATGAGGAGGAGGTGCGGGATACGGCCGTGCCCCTCAGCCGCGCCGTTTCCCGTTTTGATTGGTCGCATATGGCTCAACAATATGACGCTGAGATTGGTTCAATCTTGAAGATTGAACCAATCTGACAGGTTTACCCTTTTACCATTCAGTTAATTTCCAGATTTCGGGCTGCCAGTTGCCTGGTTGGCCGCCAATTTCAGCATAGATGGCTACGGCCGTTTTCAATTCCGCCATCGCCGCTTCCTCTGCCCCGCTTTGATGGTACAGGTCGGCCAAGTTGTTGTGCAAAGCAGCTTCCCGACGGACGTGCACATCACCGCAAAACTCGTGTAACTGTCCGGCCTCAGCCGTGCCCAGCGCCAGGGCAGATTGGTAATAGTAGATGGCTTCCTGGTGGGCAAACAGAGCTTTGGCCTGATTTCCAGCCAGGATAAAATGATGGGCGGCAGCGGCATCAAGACCGGCCTGACGATAATGGGTGGCAATTGCCGGGGAATCGCTGCCCCCCGGTTATCGCCGTCAACTGGAAAAATACCGTTATGGGCCGGGTGTGTTCAAGATTGATTGGGCCTTAAGCGAGCCGATTCCCTGGCAAGCAGCGGTGTGCCGGCGGGCGGGTACGGTGCATTTAGGCCCGACGCTGAAGGAGATAGCCTTGAGTGAGCGGTTGGTGTGGCAGGGGAAGGTGGCGAAACGGCCGTATACCCTCGTCACCCAGCAAAGCCTTTTCGATCCGGCACGTGCCCCGGCCGGCCAGCACACCGGCTGGACCTACTGCCACGTGCCTCATGGTTCTACGCTGGATTTGACGGCCGTAATCGAAAACCAAATTGAACGCTTCGCCCC